>CAZAFZ010000024.1:0-9390 GCA_964484745.1 uncultured Gammaproteobacteria bacterium
GATCATATTCTCAAGCACGGTGGACTTCCCCATGCCTGTTTTGCCGATCAGATACATATGGCGGCGGCGGTCATCGGTCTTAATGCCGAATCTCCGGTATTTATTCCTGAAGTTGGTTTCTCCGAATAATGTTATTTCATTATTACCATTCATTATTTTCACTATAATTATATGAATCTGGCATAAATATTACAAATATACGAATATAGGTATATTATATAACATTTGTAATTTTATATTTTTTGAATTTATGCAAACGGCAGATTAGCGGGAGGAGCGCCTTTGGGAATTGCTTCTGCCGGCCGGAAATTATTGGGCTTTTTCAGCACCTCTGCCTGCTTGCTAAGAATTTCCTCGCTGAAGAAATCCCTTTCTTCGGATTTCGGTGCGGCTTTCGGTTCGGGCTTGGCTGATTTTGGCTTGTCTTTTTCATCCAGGAATAATTCGTCGATTATTTCGGATTCCTCCTGCTCAATATTTTCCAGGGGCAATGCCGAAGGCGGCACCGCCTTTCTGCCAGGAGCCTTGATCAGAAGCGGAGCAGCCGTAATGCCTTCGATCGGGAAATGCCAAAGGCTGGCCAATTCTTCAATATTCAAAATATACTGCTGGCGGCCGCCGTAACCCGATCTATTTTTATATCTGTAAACAATTTTCCTTTTTCGCTCTTTTAAGCGGTATTCGACAAAAAAATAACTTGCGGAAGTCTGGGTAACTTTCGTATCGGGCTTTAAGTTGTTCAGGTCCAAATCCGCGTATTGCTTCATATAACCGATAAAGCCGTTAGCGACCTTCGGCTTGTTCATAACGTCTTTTTTGGCCCAATAAATCATCCTGATCTTGCATAAAAATCCGGCCTTGGAAATTTTCTCCTGGATCATTTCGATCTGCTTGCGCTCCTTGGGTTTTAGGTTAAAAATTCGGAACTGGTCTACTTCCTGCTTGGCGCTTTCGCCCGAACCCATGCTGAATATCTCCAAAATAAAGTCGAATATCCAGTTGAAAATTCCGGAAATCGAATCAACTACCGCATCGCCGGCGTTCCTGTTCTCCGGCACCTTTTCTTTCAATATTTTTTTAATGGCATTATCTCCGATTTCAGTCCACTTGAAATCCGTGGGAGTGCAGATGATCTGGTACCAGAGCTGTTCGCCGCGCCCCAGGCTCGAACAAAGGCTCATCAACGACGAAATGGGGTCGCGGTAGGTCAGCGCCGGATCGCCGAGCTGGTGTTCAAACGCTTTATAGGTCTTGATAGGCAAGGCTTCATCCTTGACTAAAATAAATTCCGCTCCCCAGATGTCCCATTCAGGGTCGGGGAATATCCTGGGCATCGGAGCTGCGTAGTCTTCGACTTCGGTTATTTCGGCATCCGGATACTGGGAATATACGGCCGCTTCGATCAGGTCGCGGAATGGCTCTGGTGCATGGATCAAGAACTGGGTATAGCCCTCGATGCTGACGATCTCAAAACTGAAAGACAACTGGTATTTGCCGATCCAATAGATTTCTATGAGATTCAGCGAACCGTGGGCCCCCAGGAAATAAGTGAACATATTCTCCACGGCCTTCGGAGACTGGGCATTGTTGCGCGGGACATCGATTGCCAGCAATACGAATTTTTGCTGCGATCCCCAAAGATCCTGGATATAATTGATCCACATTTCCAAAAAACCCCAAATCAAAACGATGCCGAGCGGAATCCAACCGAATAAAACAATCAGCCTCCATAAGATCACATCAGCAGGTTGGCTAAAGAATGCCGCGAGTTGCTGTTGCATGCTGGCAACATCAATAACTATTTCCATTTGTTCTCTTAAAAATTTTATTTTTAATTTATTTTCGGCAAATACAAAAAATTTTCAGGTGCATTCCTCAAAATCAAAAATCGCGGGGAAATACTGGGTATAATTAAAAGACTCTGAATATATTATAACATATTTCAATAAAATAAAGAAAATCAGCTTTTTTGCTGATTTTCCGTAATTATTTTGAAGCTTATTTTATATTTTAATTTAGCTCACCGGCGCCAACCGCTGCAAGTGAATATTTGTTGCCGACTCTTGAAAATTTATTCTTATTGCTTAAAGCCAGAATGATGGTCGTTTTTTTGACGATCCTTTTACCCAAAACGCGGCTGATAATATCGTCCTTGCTCAATGGTTCAGCGGCTGTTTTAAGCACTTCCTCGATCACGTCGGCGACAGTGCCTTTTTCCAGGCCCCATTCCCTCAAGCCGTAAATGCCGCGTCCGACCAGAACGTATTTTTTGTCCAGAATAAGCTCGTTATGGATAGAAGCGATATTGGCTTTCTTTTTGTCAAAACCTATTTCGTTGATCTTTTGGGCGATTTCGGCAAAATGCAGGTTTTGCCCATGGTTTTTCAGGATCAAATATATTTTATCGTTAATGTTCTTGGGCCTGATTTCGGGCCAATGCGCTAACCCCCAGTGGCCGAAAACGTTCTGTTCGATATTTTTGGCAGATCTCAATAGCGAGTAGAGTATTTTATTTTCGTTGATCTTGCCGTAATTTTCCTGATAGATCCTGTTTTTTAGCATTCCGGACAAATCGATATTCTTGGCAACTGAATATTTTTGGTTATTATTGGCATAGCTTTCCAGGTCGCGGATGAAATCTATCATGTCGTGGGTCGCCAATACTTCGCTTTTTTCCGATATTTTCTGTTCCAACTCATGGATCAAATCATGCAAATGGCTGATTTCGGCATAGCTAAGCTTATAAAAAGGCTTGAATTTGCCGTTGCCCGCAGAGACCTCGAACTCATCGCCGAGGATTTTTGAAAGTAAAAAGTCGAAAGAGTTCTGGTGCGCCTCCTCGCCTTCACGCCTGCCTTCGCCCCTGGTAGAAAAATGCACCAGTACGTCAAACAAATAATCCTTTTCCATGAATCCGCCGTGCTCTTCAATGATCTGGATGATGATCTTTTTAAGCCTTTTGATCTTGTCCAGGTCTTTCATTTTGGCAAGCTTATCGATTGAAGAAACTTCGATCTGCCGCACACGCTCCCTGGTAAGGCTATGCGCTTTGCCGATGGATTCCAGAATCTCCTTTTTGCCGTCCACCAGGCCGTATCGGCGCCGGATAACATCCCTCTCCCTTTCGTTTAAATTATTGATCAGATAATTGATGATCTCTAAAACATTCAGTTGCGCCAACTCTTCAAGTTTTTGCGAAGCCATGATTTTATTAAGCACTGAGTCGCCGTTATTGTTCATATTTATTGCTATTTAATAACTATGGAGAATAAATAAATCAAAGAATATAAAAGTATAATACATTTATAGCAAACTTGTCAATAATATAACCGCATAAATTTACTAAAATAATATAACACAAAGAATAGCTTTAGTCAAGATATTTTCAAGGTACCTCTTTAAAATTGAATTTTTTACTAACATTAGAATAATATTTAACTAAAATAACCGTGATTATCAAATAGTAAATTATCCAAATTAAAATATTTTCCCGTTCGATAGTCAAATAAAATAACTTGGAATATGAAAATATAGAAGCGATCAAATCCAGATATTTAACCATTAATGAAGGAATAATAAATGCCCAGACAGCGATTTTAGCCCATAATATGCTTATCAATGTCGTGAAGATAATTGAAATCAGAATTACCGGAAATACGGTGAAAATGAATAAATTGCTGAGCGGTGATATGATCGAGATTATGCCGAAATGGTGGGCAATAACCGGTATGATCGGAATATAAGCGGCCAGGGTCAATAATAAATTTTCCGCCAGCGGACCCGGCTTGTTCCCGCGCAAAAAAAATTTTTTTGCCCAATCCGTCAATAAAGGCGTAATAAGAATGATGCCTATCGTCGAAAGATAGGAAAGATTGAAGCCGATATTATGCCGCAGCAGCAATGGGTTGAAAAGCAGATTTAAGGCGCAAACCAGCAGGACGGCCCGCAAGGCGCTGCCCAACCTGCCCAAATATACGGACCAAAGCAGCAAAAAACCCATTAAGGCGGCCCTTAAGCCTGAAGCGGGAAATCCGATCATGGCGACATACAAAAAAATGAATGTTGCGGCTAGATAGAATGCCGTTCTTCTGGAAACACCGGCTGCCAGCAGGCAATTCATTAAAATCATTGTCAACAGGCTGATGTGCAAGCCGGAAATTGCGATTACATGCGAAAGCCCTGATTGGGAATAAATTGCGCGGGTTTTATCGGATAAGCCGTCCGAATCTCCCAATACGAGCGCGCGGGCAATAGATGCCTGCGGCTCTTTGATCCCGCTGTTGATAGACTTGGCAAAGCGCTTTTTTATTTTCCACAAAACGGAAAGCGGCGCAACCGTCTGGATTCTATCGGATATTTCGGGCTGAAAACAAATAGCATAAATGCCCTGGCTGGCAAGATATGCCGGATAATCAAAATCCTCATATGCTTTTGGAGCAATTAGGCTGCAAGCGATGCTGATTCTGTCCCCCGGCGCGTACTCGGGATAAAGGGTTGTGGTAACAAGAATTTTTCCCCAATATTCTTTCTGATTATCGTTAAGCTTTGCCAATGAAAATTTCTGAAAACCCTCCCGGATCCTGATGTCGGCGGCTATAACGCCTGTTAAGCGGATTTCTTCCCCGGCTAATCGGTTGATATTATCCTGCCGGGTGCTGTCTGACGCCATGAATGAGACGCGCCAGGCGCCTAAAACCGCAAAGGCGGATACTGCTACTATGATAACCGCCGGCTTGCTTCTTAAGAACGAGCCGAATAAGATTATGCCAACCAGAAACGAAAAAAGAGCAAAGCGCCCTGGTAAAAGCCCCGGGATAAAGGAACAGGCGCCCACCGACAAAATAAAAACTGACGAACAGATGATCGCCAATTTGGATTTGGATAATGGCTTAGCGGATGGCATCCTCCTTTTGCGCGCCGGCAAGAAAAGACTCGATGAACGGTTCCAGCGATCCGTCTAAAACTCCTTTAACATCAGAGGTCTCATGTCCCGTGCGGTGGTCTTTGACCATTTGATAGGGCTGCAATACGTAGGATCGGATCTGCTTGCCCCATTCGGCCTTCAGGGCATCGCCCCTCAATTTTTGCTCCTCCTGTTTTTTTTCTTCCCGGGCTATTTGATATAATTTTGATTTGATGATTTTCAGGGCATTTTCCTTATTCTGGTGCTGGGAGCGTTCGCTTTGGCAGGTTGCGGTAATGCCGCTCGGAAGATGGACTATCCTTACGGCGCTGTCGGTCGTATTGACGCCCTGCCCGCCCGGTCCCGACGACCGGAAAACGTCGATCCGCAGATCTTCATCCTTGATTTCCATGGCATGGGCTTCGGGCAATACCGGAATCACTTCAACCAGCGCGAATGAAGTATGGCGCATGGCTTCGGCATCGAACGGCGAAATGCGGACCAGGCGATGGACCCCGTTCTCGGAACGCAAATTGCCGTAAGCCCAGCGCCCCTTGATGCTAATAGTCGCGCTTTTAATGCCGGCTTCCTGGCCGGTATTCCGGTCGATGATCTGCGCCTGATAGCCTTTTTTTTCGGCAAAACGCAGGTACATCCGCTCCAGCATTCCGGCCCAATCCTGCGCATCAACGCCGCCCGTACCGGCGTGAATAGACAATATTGCCGGGTTCTGGTCATAGTCGCCGGAAAACAAGGTATAAAATTCAAGCTGTCGGAACTTTTCCGACAATTCGCAGTACTTGGCCTGCATTTCATCAGCTAATCCTGCGTCGGCTTTCCCGCTTTGCCCGGACTGCTCGTTTTGCGCCAGCGCAATGAATTCTTCCAATTCCGTGATCTCGTCCTTCAACTGTTCCCATTTGGACGCTTCCTTGTCCAATTCTTCCGCTTCTTTGGATATTTCAACGGCCCGGGATTGATCGTCCCAAAATCCCGGCTTGTTCATTTGCAGCTTCAAGCTGCCGGCCTTGGACCGCATCCGCTCAACATCCAGGCGCTGCCAGACAGTCAAAAATTTCTCTCGCAATTCTTCGATATTTTTAAGTAAATTCTCCATATCATAATCATGACATAAATTCATTATCACTAAAATATTGACAATATTTTATATATATGTTATTACATAATATTGCATTTTTTGTTCATTGAGCTTAATTATTATAATTAAAAAAGAGATTTCCATGCATTACGTTCTTTGGTCCGGTGTCTCCCTGCTTTTACTTGCCGAAATTCTAAGCATGACCATGATGATTCCTTTGGTCAAAAATTTCATCGACCACTTCCCTGTCGGACATCTGACAGGCACTCTGTTGGTGTCTTCTCCCTTTATCATCCAAATGATCGGCATATTAATGTTAGTTATTTCACGCGATAAAAGCTATAAAGAAGCCCGCTGTATAATCGGCGCATTCGGTTTTATCACTATGCTTTTATTGGTTGTGTAAGTCGCATATCTTGCAATTTTCAATGTGGAAATTCATGGTATAGAACACTTTTTTAACGTAACGATGCTTACTGGCGTCGGCCTTCTTTGTCTCGGCGCCTTTGATTAATAAATCAAAATCGGATGTGGCCGCCAGTTTCATATGCTGGCGGCTATTTAAATAATTTATACCCATCTTGATTAATGTAAAACCCATCCCAGGAATCCAATATAAAGTAATTTAATTATTATATGTTAAAAATGAATTTTTTCTAAAGATAAAATAAAAAAAAGCTAAGCTCCATGATTTGAAACCTAACCTTTTTTAATTTTTATTTTATGTAAATATTCTTAAATCTAATATCTAATTCATTTGACTAACCACTGGGGAATTACGACTAGAGACTGCTATGATCTTTCCATCATTCATTCTTATATTTATTTATAATAGTTGAAGCTGATTTGTGAATTCGGGGAATTTATTCGTGGTATTCGGAGCATTCGGATTATATTTATTTAATGTTATGCGTTATGCGAAATTGACAATTTACTCCATTTTCTCCAATTTTACCTTGATGTCCTTCTCTTCTCCCCGGTGGTATACCTTCAGGGTTATTTCATCGCCGGGCCTTTTTTGGCTGATTGCTTTTGCCAGCGGGTTGTCGTCATGGATCTTCTTGCCGTCTATTTCCAGAATAATGTCGTTTTCCATTATCCCGGCCTTATCCGCCGGAGAGCCGGGAATTACAGCCAAATCCTGGCGGTTATCGCCCCGGACCACCAGGGCTCCGTAATCCTTGGGCAGTTTATTCTGGCCAGCTATCTCTTGGTTGATCATGATATACCTGATTCCGAGCCAGGGACGAACTATTTTTCCGGTTTGTTTCACGCTTTCAATGGAACCCTTAACTTCATTGATCGGAATCGCAAACCCGATATTCTGGGCGCCTTGGGCGACTGCGGTATTGATGCCGATAACTTGTCCGGATGAATTAAGCAAGGGCCCTCCCGAGTTGCCGGGGTTGATGGAAGCGTCGGTTTGAATGACGCCAGCCAGCGCTTCCGAACCTATCCCTGCGCCGCCGGCTACGATCGACCGCGCTAGCCCCGATATCACTCCCACGGAAACCGTATTCCTGAATTCACCCAGAGCGTTGCCGATGGCTATTACCGACTGTCCGACTTTCAGATTAGAACTATCTCCCAATTCAACGGTAGGCAATCCGCCAGCCTCGATCTTCAATACGGCTAAATCGTTGATCTGGTCCCGGGCCAGAACTTCGGCCGGATATTTCTTTTCATCATTCATCAAGACCGTATAATCGGCGCTTTCGTCGGACACGACATGCTTGTTCGTGACTACGTATCCGTCGGACGAAATGACAAAACCGGTTCCGCCCCCTATCTCTGTTTCTTGGGTTCCCTCCTGGTCCTGGCCCTGCGGGCCTTGTTGCGGAATTCCGAAATCGAAGAAGTCGCCGAAACTATCGCCGAAAAACTGCCTGAAAAAATCGGAGTCGAATGGCGTTTGGCCGTAATAATCTATTTTGGGCAAATCCTTGGTAACTATGATGCTGACAACCGCCGGCGAAACCTTGTCCACTGCCGAAATGATCGCGGACTCCTCGTCCACCACTTTGACAATATCGTTGTTCTGCTGTACCGGCGCCGTTTGGCTTATCCCTAAATTTTTTAAAACATTGTCCTTTACCCAGCCGGAAATTTGATTATTGCCGCCGGCCGTCACGGCTGCCCAATAGCCGACAGCTCCGCCGAAAAACGAACTGGTAATTATTGTTATCACCGCAACGACAACCAGCGTCTTCTTGAAATTTTGCTCCATATAATTAATCTTAATTCTTCTTTGAATTTATGAAATTTTTCGCAGCAAAAATTTTGCTACTATAATATTTAATTAGCGTCAGGAATACCCTCAATTCTCAATTGATAAAATACTGCCTTGAAACCTTGCCGGCCTTAACGGCGACTCCTTCTTTTTTCAATAATTTTTCTTTAATTTTAGCTCCTTTATTAAAACCTCCTAATTTTCCATCTGAATTTAATACTCTATGGCATGGTACGCATGGGTTGCCATTTTTCTTCATCAAAGCGCCAACCGCTCTGGCTGCTTCAGGATTTCCCGCCCTGCGGGCCAAATAGCCATAAGATGCCACCCTTCCGGCTGGAATTTTTTCTGCGGCCGACAATACTTTTTGCTTAAAACTTCCGCGCATAATTACTGGCTCAGGTCCGGTGCGGTAAAATCGGCATTGGGCGGCTGGCCGGCTGTCGAAGAATTTTCCAGCAATTCGCTGAGACTTTTAATCGGCGCTCCGCCCATCAGGCTCTGATACTGGTTAAATAGATTTTTCAGGATCGGCGGCAAATAAATGAAGCCGATGATAATCGGAATTACAATAATCAGCAGATAAATCAAGCTCATAATCCGCTGGAAAACCACATAATTCTTGATTGTCTTGGTCATTTTATGGATTTCCCCGGTAAGTTCGAGGTTTTTTTCCAGCAGCTGCTTAATTTCTTCATCCATACAAATATACTATTAAATTAATAATTTAGTTCAATCTGAATTTATTCGAATTTAAAAATTCATCATTCAAAATCTTTAGTTTGCAGCTTGTATTTCATTCGCAGATTTGCCTTGCATTTGTTGGTTGGAATTGTGTATTTTATCTTACTTCGCACTTGCACACATGCTTCCCTGCAATTTTTTTAAACGCTTTCAGCTCTTTTGCAGAATATGATTTTTTTCCCTCATACTCGCGGTTTAAAAGGTTCGTGTCGGATTTAAACGATTGCAAATACCACCTTTTTGCGCCTCTAATAGCCTTGGCCATCTCTTCAATGTCTTCTTCTGAGTGGAGGCCGGGTACTACGGTTGTGCGAAATTCGTAAGGCAGTCCTGATTCCATTATTATGCCGGCGCTTTGCTGGATTTTTTCGGTATTAATGGGCGCATTAACCGTGTTTTTATATTTATTATACT
>CAZAFZ010000025.1:0-9388 GCA_964484745.1 uncultured Gammaproteobacteria bacterium
AACTGATGGAAGCGGTGCTGGCAAATTATCCGGGGCATCTTTCCGGCGGCAATAACCGCAAAGGACAAATAATGGAGCTTGCGGATAGGATGTATCGGATGCGGTTCGATCTATTCGCCAAAGAGATCGGATGGCAAAGGGAAGGAAGGGGGCTGGACGAAGATTTGCTTTTGATCGGAGAGGAATATAGGAGCAAATTGGCCGAACAGAATGCCCTTGATTTCAACGAATTGGTCTTTACCGCTCTGCGCGGGCTTTATCTGGACGAGGATCTGATGAATAAATGGTCCAAGCGCTTCAAGCTCATCCAGCTCGACGAGTTCCAGGATACGCATGTTTCAGAATATCTGGCGGTCAAACAGCTTGCCCGTGAGCATAAAAATATCGCCCTGATCGGAGATCTGGACCAGACGATTTATGGCTGGCGCGGGTCCGAGCCCGAATTCATCGCGGACCAGTTCAAAAAGCATTTCGCGCCGGTCAAAGAATTCCAGCTGGAGATAAACTACCGCTTTAACGGGAATTTGCTGAAAGCGGTCAAATCTTATTTAAATAACCTTGATATGCGTCATACCGAAGAAATCAAAGCTTATAGGGAAGACGAGGACGGCGGCGCCAAGGCCATAGACGTATTCGGCGCTTATGATTTCGAGGAAGAGATCGATTGGACCATCGGCGCGATCAAGAGCATCAAGGCAGACGAAAAAGACGCGAAAATAGCCGTTTTAACCCGCGCCAATTACGGGATCGCGGAAGCCGCCAGAATATTCGAGCAGAAAAATATTCCGCATGTTACCGTCGACAAATACGATTTTTTCCGCCGGCAGGAGATACGGGATATGGTCGCCTACCTGAAGATCGTCTACAACAAATACGACCTGGACAGCGCCTATAGGATCGCCCTGCGTCCCGGAAAAAATATCGGTACGGCGACCCTGAACGAGATCAGGGAAAAGGGCGGTCCGGCCGGCCTTAAAGTATCGGATTTTTTAGCTTTCAAAAACTATAATTTTCCGGAGCCATTCGACAGCCTGATCAACGCCTATCAGGGAGGCAGGATCGTCGTCTTCGATACGGAAACAACGGGAACCAATCCGTTTAAGGACGAAGTGGTGCAAATTTACGCTGCGGGAATAATCAACGGAAAAATAGAAAACGATTTCCACGCTTATATCCGGAATAAAAAGCCGGTTGGGATCACCTACGATATCCATGGGTTGACCGATGAATTCCTCCGGCAAAACGGCAGCGATGCCGGCGAAGCGCTGGAGGGCCTGAAACGCTTCATCGGCAGCGACATAGTGGTCGGCCATAATGTGAATTTTGATATAGCCATGATAGTTGAAAACGGGAAAAGGAACGGGGTTGAATTTGAATTCAAGGAATCTTACGACACCCTGGATCTGGCCCGGCGGCTGGTCAAAGCAGAGAATTATAAGCTTTCGACCTTGGCCGAACTTTTCGGATTGGCCAGGGCAACTCATAGCGCGGACGATGATGTCCGGGCTACCTCAGGCCTGCTTGAAGTTTTGGTCAATGTTCTCGACGAACATCGGGATAAGCGGCGGGAACTTTTCGGGCGGTATTCCAAGAAATTTATCCAATTAAGCTCTTTGGTGGGAGGTTGGCAGGATGTGGTCAGGGACAAGCGCCCGTCCGATGCGGCAGAACAAATCTGGGAAGAATCGGGCTTGAAAGAGTATTATTTGAATGACAAGGATAAGGAGCGCCGCCTTAAATCCATAGAGGCGCTGATAGATTTTTTCGAAAAGAACGATGATAAGGACAAAAGGGCAGAGGAAGCGCTGAGGGACTTGCTGCAATATGCAGCCCTGGCGAAAAATATCGATATTTTAGGCATTGAAAAGGGAAAAGTGCCTATTGTTACCGTCCATCAGGTAAAAGGCCTTGAGTTCGATTATATTTTCATCATCGGCGTCAACGAATTCAGCTTTCCGAATTATCGTTCAGACATTGAGGAGGAAAAACGCCTGTTTTACGTCGCCTTGACGCGGGCACGAAAAAAAGCCTTTATTTCCTACAGTAATCATGATAGATCCGGCAGGCCGATTGCCAAAAGCAGGTTCATCGATTATATAGACCCGGAATTTATTAATTTCATCAGATAGCCAGCCGGACAATCCGGCGGCCAAAAAGCATATGCAGCTGCAAAAAAGAGGGCAAAGGGGCTTCGCTCTTTTGTCGGTATTGTTGGCGGTCGCAATAATCGCCTTTCTGACGTATTATTTTTATTTTTCCGGTAACAGCGGTATTTTTACGGGAATCAGCAACGGTGGTCAGCAAAACGGTCCGTTGAAAATCCCCGGTGTTAAGAATCTGGATATGAGTTCAAGGGGATTGGATGCATTTCCCGATGAGGCCAAGCTATTGGGAGGCTTGCAGGATTTAAACCTGTCCAACAACCGGATTGCCGGCTTGACTACGGATATCGGCAGATTCACCGATCTGGTAACCCTAAATCTTTCGGGGAATAAGCTGGCCGGCTCCTTGCCCGCCGAGACCGGACAACTTCAGAAGTTGCGTGTTTTAGATGTGAGCGATAACGACATGACCGGAATTCCGGCGGAAATCGGCCAGCTAAACAGCTTGGAGGAGCTGAATTACAGCGGCAACAATCTTAATATGATGCCGAACGAAATCGAAAACCTCAATAATTTAAAAAAATTGAATTTAAGCGGCAACAAGTACCGCGAATTTCCCAGCGAATTTTGGCAGATACCGAATCTCGAGGAATTGGACATTTCTAATAATGGGCTGACTATCTTGCCCGATGATATCGGAAAAATGAAGAATTTAAAAACTCTCAATATAAGCGGCAACGGCATATCCCCCGAAAATGCCGAAAAAATTAAAAGCTTGCTGCCGAATACCGATATAATTTACTGAAATCGGGAATTGAATAAAAAATTGAAAGATTGGGCACATGCCTTTTCTTCCAATTTTATAAAATGCAATATTTCGGCCAGGTTATTTCTTTATTTTCTTTCTCAGCTTTTTGATGCCGATAATGCTGGCAATCAGGGCGGTGGCGCCGGCAATTCCGGCGAAGATCTGCATTTTTGTCTTGTCGTCCGCCTTGTCGAATTTTTCCTTGGCTCCCTTGGCCAGCTTGACGAGCTCATCCGTACCTTTCTTGATCTCCCCCAGCATCTTTTCGGCGTTTTCCTTGTCAAAAATCGATTTGTTGCTTTTATTCTCAGCCATAAATTTATATTTAATTTATTAATATTACATCGGCATTTTATCAGGAAGCATTGCGGCAGTCAAGCCTGCATTTGATTTTTATGCTCGAGGCGGATAAAATAACAGCATTATGTTGAAGAAAATTTTCATATATTTTATCATCGTTGCGGCCGCTGCGATTGCTTTTTTGTCAATCAGGCCGCGCTTGATCATCATCTCCGGCCAGTCCGATGCCGAAAATGAAGCTTCGGCGCTTAAAAAAGCCGAGCTGATTTCGGAGACCCTGCCGCCGACAGCAGCCCAAACTACCGCTGCGCCTGAAATTAAGCAGGTCGCAGAGCCTGAAGCCGCTGAAATAATTCCAACAAATTCCAATACTGCTTCCTCGGTTGTCGCAGCAACGCCAGCCGCTTATCCGCCGAAAACCAAGGGGCAAGAAGCCGTTTTGCTAAACCCCCCTTTCACTTCCCAAGCGCCTTACGGCGGCTGGAAAGACCAAAAACAGCAGGATGGATGCGAGGAAGCGGCCGCCCTAATGGCTTATTACTGGGCTTCGGGAAAATCATTGAGCCGTGACGGGGCACTAATAGAGATTACGGCGATTTCGGATTATGAGCAAAAAGAATACGGAAATTACCATGATACCGCCGTGGCGGATACGATCGAACGGATTTTTAAGGGCTATTTTCATTACCCTAAGGTTCAGGCTAAATACGGTATTGGCAGGAAAGACATTGCCGACGAATTGGCTGCGGGCAACTTGATAATAGTCCCCACCGACGGCCGGCTGCTGGGAAACCCGTACTACACCCCTCCCGGGCCGGATCGCCATAACCTGCTGATCAAGGGCTATGATCCGGCCAAGGATGAGTTCATAACCAATGACCCGGGAACAAAGCGCGGGGAAGGCTACCGCTATAAAACCGGCACGGTCATCGATGCGATTGTCGATTATCCGACCGGGAACCATCTGCCGATAGCGGCGGAGAGGAAAGCGATGATTATAGTGAGCAAATAGAATTTATTGCAAATATCTTGAAAATTTTGATTTTGCAATTTTATAATTTTTAAATAATGCGATAATTTCTTATGTTTAAAATTATCATTAAAAAATTATTTAAAAATTGGAATTTAAAAATTAAAAATTTCTACATATGTTATCCGATAAAAGAATAGATCATGATAGACTGACATTCTTTTTATTTTTTCTTACACTTGGCGCGGTCAGTTCTATCTTCCAGCTGATTTTTGCAAGGGAAGTAATGGGTTCATTCAGGGGGAATGAGCTTTTTTTGGGCTTTTTTCTTTCGATCTGGCTTCTTGCAACGGGCATCGGCAGTTTGGCCGGCAACCGCTTCGGCAGTAAATTCCGCAAAGCCGCGCTCGGTTATTATTTTTTGACCGTCAGTTTGGCCGCGGGAATATTCTATCTGCTTCTGAATTTGTTTCCGGTAATCCTGGATTATAGCTATACTGCCCCTTCGCTGGCGGCATCGCTGGCATTAATGCCGGCGGTTTTTCTGCCGCTTGGGCTGGCCCTGGGGGCGGGATTTGCCTGGGGGACTAACATTTTCAAGCCGGACCGGGATACGGAATTGCCGCGCTCGGTTAACTTGGCCTATTTGCTTGAGACTGCGGGATTTTTTATCGGCTGCCTTTTTTTCAGTTTTATTCTGGTCAAAATCAGTTCTTTCATTCTTATCCCATGTTTGGCGCTGTTTGGACTTGCCTTAGATGCGGTTATTATTATCCGGCAAAATGGATCCGCAAAGATTTTGGCGTGGTTGGTACATGCAATGTTCGCGGCGGCAATCATCCTTTTGCTGTCCGGAGCATTCGGACCAGTCAAGAATATAATCGAGGGATTTAAATTCAAGAACGATGAATATATCGCCGGCATCAATACGCATTACGGCCAGCTTGCCGTAACCAGGCGGCAGGGCCAATTCAACATTTACGAGCAGGGCAGTTTGCTGGCGCTATCGGACAATCTGCAATTCAATGAAGAATTCATCCATGCGCCGATACAGTTTGTGGAAAACCCCAAAAAAATTCTCTTGGCAGGCAGTGCCTGGAACGGCCAGCTCAGGGAAGCCCTGAAATATCCGGACCTTACGGTCTCTTATGCCGAGGCGGACAGCGAATTGCTGCCTTCAATCAGGAATTATTTGGAGCCGGCGGAAGAGAAGGTGCTGGACAGTACAAGAGTGATACATGCAGATACGGACGCAATGCTCTACTTAACAGAAACCGGCGACAAGTATGATATGATTTTGATCGATTTGCCGCCGCCGGCGAATTATCAGCTGAACCGCTATTATACCGAAGAATTTTTCAGACTGGCCAAAGCTAAACTCAACCGAGAAGGCGCGTTCGCGTTCGCGCTGCCTTATGGCGAAAATAAGCTAAGCCGCGGCGAACTGGATTTGATCAATTCCGTTTTCGGCGCTTTCAGCGCGGCTTTTCCGGCCAACTTGCTTCTGCCCGGCCAAAAATTGATTTTTCTCGGCTTGAATTCGGAAAGCGCGGTGGTCAACGCGGTTGAGCTTGCGCAGCGCTTCAAGCAGAGGGATATTGCCGTTGATTTTTTATCGCCGGCTAATTTACTGTACCTGGTAAAAAATGAGCGCCGCCAGGAGATAATGGACGAAATCGTGATCGATAGCCATAAGATAAACACCAACCTAACTCCGATCGGCCTGGTGCTGGAAGCCAGGCGCGGTGCGGAGAAGAGCAATCCGGCTGCCGCCTCAATCATCAATCAGGTTATCGAACTCAGGTATTATTTATTGGCCGGCTTGATAATTCTGCCGCTGTTTTTGTTTTTTTTCTTTTACCGCTCCAAGAGCTGGCAAAAATATGCCTTGAATAGCGTGGCTTTATTTTTAAGTTCGCTGGCATTGATCTTTGAAGTGTTATTGATATTTTTGTGGCAAATGCGGTTCGGCAACATATATTACGAGATCAGCTTATTGGCCGGTTTGGTGATGCTGGGAGTATTTCTGGCCAATTTGCAAATTTATCTGCGGCCGTTCGGGAATAAACAAGGTGCCCTGAAAATATACATTTTAGCTGCTTTTATTTTTTCCCTAATCAGCTTTTTATTTGTTTTGCTTGAAGGGCGGACATCCTTTCTTTCCAGCCAAATCTTGATTTATGCTTTTGCTCTGGCTTCAGGATATTTGGCAGGCGCAATCTATCCTTTGGCAAATGCGATATATCTTGAAAGGGGAAGCGCAAGAAGTACGGGCTATGTTTATGGCTTGGAATTGGCAGGCGGATGCCTGCTGACAATGGTCTTTTCGTTATTTGTCCTGCCGTTTTTAGGGTTGCCGTATTTTGCCGGCTTAATAGTTTTTGTAGTTTTAGTTTGCAGCTTAATTTATAGGAAAGGGGAATTCAGCCCATAACTCACAACTCGTAACTCGTAACGATATTTAAGTAGAGGTTTAGCCTCTAATTTGGAAGCCTAACCTCAAGACTCAGAAAATTAAAAAGTGCCGAGATGATGCTCTCGGCACTTGTATGTGCAAAAAAGTGCTGGTTAAGGACCGGTTTTAGTGGGTTTGAGGGCTTGGACGCAGACCTTGAAATACGATGAGGGGATGCGAATACCGGTAATTTCGCCGGCGATATCCTCGCGGAATTTTATTTCCTTATCGGATATTCCGTCGCTTTTAAAGAAATTTATTAAAATGAATTCGCCATCCCGGGAGATTTTGTGAACTACCTCTACGACGGCATTAAAGTATCCGCCGAATTCATAGCGGCTAAATCCGTAGTAATGCCGAAAAATTTTAGCATCCATGCCAGGCTGGCCGGAAGTCAAAAGAACGCCATTAACGAAGTGCTCCTTGATTTTAGCTGGCCCTTTAGAGGTTTGCAGCACGTGAGCCGGCACCTTGTTAATGTAGTAGCCAGTCAGGGCGGGTAATTTCACCTTAACGTCTTTGAAAGTTGCTAACGTCTCGTAATCGGGAAAGCCAGCTTCTGAAATTTTTATCGTCGCCACAGTAAAACCTCCTTAAAATCATATTTTGATTGTTCAATTTATATCCGTAATAATAATATTATAATTTAACAAAAAATTAGCTATTTGTCAAGCATTATTGCCAAACACCCGCTATTTCCTCGTTATTTTTGCATTTTCCTTCAATTAAATTGTTTTCAGCAATGAAATAGCCGGTTCTTTTAATAGCAATGCTGCCATCGGAACAGAAAGTCGTTGCTCCGTTATCGGTTTCAATGTTTCCGAGATATACATATTTCAAGCCCTCGCTTTTAGCAATTTCATAAGCCAGGAGCATGGTATCTTTGGGCGTAGGGATCAGGTTTTCGAGCTGATAGGTCGGATAGAAGCGCGAGAAGTGCAGCGGGGTATCCGGTCCCAAACTATCCTTGATCCATTTGGCCATTTCACGGATGTCAGCTTCGGAATCATTGCCTCCGGGAATAAGCAAATTGGTCACTTCCAGCCACACTCCGTTTTGCTTAAGGGTTTTTAAGGTTTCCTTGACCGCATCAGGCTGGCCGCTGGTGGTATAATCGGTATAAAATTTGGCTGACATGCCTTTCAGGTCTATGTTGGCTGCATCCAGATAAGGCATAAGCTCGGCCAGCGGTTCAGGGTTAATATAGCCGTTGGAATGCATAACATTTTTCAATCCTTTCTCATGCGCCAATTTGGCGGTGTCGCGCATGAATTCGAAAAAAACCGTTGGTTCATTGTAGGTATATGCGATGGATTTGGCGCTTGCCGCTAATGCTTCATCGACGACTTGCTCTGGGGTCATGTCCCGTGATTCAACCTGGTCAGGCGGCATTTGCGATAGGTTCCAATTCTGGCAGAAGCTGCAGGACATGTTGCAGCCGGCGGTTGCGATCGAATATGCCATTGTTCCGGGCAGGAAATGAAAGAGCGGCTTTTTCTCGATTGGATCATTATGCGTCGAGGCGATTTTGCCGTAGACCAATGAATATAGCTTGCCGCCGATATTCTGCCTGGCGCGGCAAAGGCCGGTTTGCCCTTTACTAAGCGAGCAGCGGTTGGGGCATAAGCGGCACTGCACTGCTTTGCCGCCCAGCTCAATGAAATAATCAGCCAATTTAAGGCCAATGGTGTCGGCCGGAGCGCTCCGGTTGGCATTAAAAGCCATTATTAAGGCGATGGCAATAATTCCTAAAAAAAATGCTCCGGCCAAGATTTGTCTGATAAATTTATTTGGCATTGAAATATTTATGTTAAATACGCTAGACTAGTTAAATACGTTGAATTAGTTACAATATATAAATATAACGAGTTTAACTTATTTAACCAGTTTAATAGTAATTTAATGCTAAGTACAATTATTACAGCTTTTGCTCTTGGTATCTCAACCGGCCTTTCCTGCGTCATGGTTTGTGCGCCGTTTTTTATTCCTTATATAATCGGCGATGACAGGGGAATTAGGAAGAATTCAATTGAATTTGCTTTGTTCATGCTGGGCCGGCTGGGCGGTTATCTGCTGTTCGGGATAGTGATCGGATATCTGGGCCAAAAGTTCAATCACGGCTGGCTAAATACTTTCGGCACGGTTATGCTTCTGGTTTTATCAGTATTAATGATACTTTACAGTTTGAACTTTTTCAATAAATGGAATGTTTGTTCGCTAAAGATTGTTAAGGGCGCTAAAGCTGTCCGGATGCCGTTTTTGATCGGCATATTTACCGGCGTTAATTTATGCCCGCCATTTTTGGCGGCTTTGGATTATGTATTTTTGATGGGAAATATCTGGCAGGGAATTATATTCTTTTTATCCTTTTTTATAGCTACAAATATCTATTTAATACCAATTATATTTTTAGGCTGGCTAGGTAAAATCCAGGAATTTAGAAAATTCGCCAGAATTACAATGTTTTTGGTTGGTTTGATATTTTTATTATATGCAATACAGAATTTAATTTTACAATAATATTGACAAATTATCAATTTTATGATATTATAAATCTAAGTCATTTTTGAACTTTTTACTATTTCCTTGGGGGAGGAAAAAGAAATGAAAAGAATTATGAGGGGAATAGGAATCATTTTGTTTTGTGCGATAGTGGGCTTGTTATTGGCATGGGTAATGGCTGGTAGCGTTGGCGCCACAATCTTGGACGAAGACCAAATCGTCCAATATGCCAATAACCAGCTTATCGTGCG
>CAZAFZ010000026.1:0-9235 GCA_964484745.1 uncultured Gammaproteobacteria bacterium
TTTCTCCTGCTTAGCCTGTAAAAAGGCCAAACCAGCAGCCCAAAGGCGTTGATCAAATATATAATTATCCTTCGATGTTTGTTGACGACGTAGATCATAATAAAATAATTTCAAAACTTAAATTTCTAATTTCGAATCAAATCTTAATTCAATAATGATTTAATCTTTAAGCATTCGGTCATTTGAAATTCATTCAAAATTCAAAATTAATATTTCGAAATTTTTCTGATTATAATAAATTTGATTATTATTCATTTCCTTCCCAGTATTATCTCCGCCGCTTGCCTTAAATCTTTAGCATAATGCTTCGGCTGCAGCTTGGAGTTTTTCATTTTTGCTCCCAGCTTGATAGTGCGCAGGTTGGCTCGCCGGCCGCAGATGACATCCCTGTCATCGTCGCCGATAATCCAGCTTTTGTTGAGGCTGACCTTGAATTCACGGACAGCGCGAAGCAATAGTCCGGTTTCCGGCTTGCGGCAGCTGCATTTATCCTCGGGTGCATGCGGGCAATAATACACTTTGCTGATTTTAATGCCTTTGGACTGCAAATCACTGAGCATCCAGGAATTCAAGCGCAAAAAATCGGATCGTTTGTAATACTTTCTTCCGATGCCCGATTGGTTGGTGATTATGAAAAGCAAATATCCGGCTGCGGCAATTTTTTTCATTGCCGCGACTGCTCCCGGGGCGTATTCGAAGTCTTCGCGCTTATGGATATAGCCGCCATTATTCAGATTGATCGTACCGTCCCGGTCCAAAAAAACCGCTTTAACCCCGCCTTGCGGCGCTTTTTGCATAATGCTGCGGATCAAAGCGGAAGTGGAAAGCCCTTTTTGCAGCTTGATCACAGCTATCTGGCCGCCGTATTTCTCCACAACCTCGCGCTCAACGCAATTTTTTCCCCATTCCGATCCGTTGCAATGGATATCAGGCCTGATGCGCTTGAGAATGTTGTTTGGATTCAGCTCATCGAACAGCGTGACGTAATCGACCGCCTGCACTGCCGCCAGCATCCTGGCCCTTTCCTGTTCATTAACGATCGGGCGGTTCGGGCCTTTATATGAACTGACCGAACGGTCGCTGTTCAGCAGTACTGCGAGAACGTCGCCCTTGCCGGCAGCGGTTTCCAGCAAATGTATATGGCCGCTATGCAGGATATCAAAACTTCCGCTGACCGTCACGATCCTCTTTCCGGAATGCCTGTTTTTTTTCAATTTGTCCATCAATTCAGGCGCGCCTAAGATTTTATTTTTGGTATCCATCTAAAACTGCTATTAATTCTTCTGGGGTTACCGATGCAGTACCGAGCTTTCCAACCGCGATGCCGGCGGCGGTATTGGCCAAAAATGCGCTGTCCGGATAACCCAAGCCCGAGGCCAAGCCCAATGCTAAAGCGGCGATTACCGTATCGCCGGCGCCCGAAACATCAAAAACTTCCCGGGCCGATGAAGGCAGGCGATGGATTCTGCCCTTGCGGTAAAGCAGCATGCCGTCCCTGCCCAATGTCATTAACACCGAACATTTAAGGCGCTTACCCACATCCGCTGCGGCTTTTTCGTCTTTGTTGCGGGAAGAAATCGCGTAAGCTTCTTTTCTGTTGGGGGTAATTATGTCAACGCCCCGATAGCAATCGACTATATTTTTTTTCGTATCAAGCGCAAGCAATTTTTTTCCCGACAGCAAGCTGGTTAGCTTCTTGGCGAAACGCTCATCCAGCAGGCCCTTGCAGTAATCAGAGAAGATGAAAGCGTCAAAGCTTTCCAGGTTGTCGCCAAGATATCCGATAATCTTCTTCTGTTCGTCAGGGCTTGGACTGCTGATTTTTTCACGGTCGATCCTGACAACTTGCTGGCTCCTGGCGATAACGCGCGTTTTCAAAATTGTCAAGCGCTTTTCGGAACTGAATAAGCCCTGCGCTTTTACCCGATTGGCGGATAAAAATCGGCGCAGCATCGAATTCTCCTGGTCGTCTCCCGTTATTGAAACCAATGCAGCCGTAGCTCCGAGCGTTGCAAGATTAACGGCTACATTGCCGGCTGCGCCCGCGGTTTCGACCGTTCTCTGCTCCACTACGACGGGAACGGGCGCTTCGGGGGAAATCCTCGATACATCGCCGAAAATAAAACGGTCGAGCATTACATCGCCGATTACGCAAACGTTCAATTTTCGGAAGCCCTTGATGGTGCTGGCCGGGTCGAATTTCATAATTTCTTGCTAATATTACCTTTCCCGCCGCTTGAATAGCATGCCTTGCCAATAGTATACCAGGACAAATGCCGTAGCGGCTTGGATAATATCCTCTTTGTCCAGCTCGGCATTGGAAAACAGCGCGATTGATAATATCAATATCGGCACTGAAAAAAGCACCAGGTCGCTGGCTATTTTATGGTAATAATTCAAGTACAGGACATATTCCTCATCCGAAGCTCCCGTCTCAATTTTATATCTCTTCTGGTCATATTGGCTATAGCGCAATTTCATGTAGGCCACACCGATCAAAATGATGATCGGCGACATGCCTTTCAGCAGGCTGGCCGCGATCAAAACCCGGTCGCCGACCATAAATACTTTAATGAAAATAATTACGGCGATCACCGTTAAGCACATCTCTAAAAACAACTGGATTTGATCCCTGGCTGACATAAGTTGCTGGTTATTTTTTAAAATTTTTCAGCGCATCTTCCCTGGTAAGCCGCGTAAGGCTTTTTTCCAGCTTTTCCACCCTTAACCGCAGACGGAAAATAAAATAAAAGATCGCTACGATGGAAATATACAGCAGGAAATTGATGCCCGTAGCCGAAAATCCCAGGCTCCGCAGCAGGGCATCGATCTGCTTGATGAAGATTACCGCGAATGAAGCCGAAATCCAAAAGACTATCCAAAACCAAAGCTCATTCTTGCCGATCAGCTTCTTCTGATGCTGCCGATAAGTACGCTCTAGCAGAAAGGCGATGACTAATAATGCGATTATTTGCTGGAACATATTATTTACTGATCAATTTAGATATTAACAGGTCGGCCAGAATCCTAAAACCTCCTCCGAAGCTTTGTCCGAACCTGGTATATAGAACCGTGATCGGCACTTCTTTGATGCGCAAGCTATGGCCGTAGGCCTTGGCCAATATCTCGCTGCAGTGCGCCATACCGTCGTTTTCAATCGCCAAATCCTGTGCGGCTGAAGCTAGAAATGCGCGAAAACCGCTTTGCGGGTCGGTAAGTCCGACGTCGAAAAACAGGCGGTTGATCAATCTGGCCAGAGGAAAGATCAGGTATTTTTTAACGGCAGGGATTTTCGAACGGATTCCAAGGAATCTTGATCCGAACACGATATCGGCTTGGCCGTCCAGCAATGGCTCTACCACGGAAAAAATCTCTTCAGCTAAAAATTGGCCATCGGCGTCAAAATGGACGATTATTTCGGCATTGGACGCCAGTGCATATTGGTTTCCTGTTTCCAGCGCGGCGCCTTGGCCGCGATTGACCCGATGGCGCAAAACATCAACCCCATGCAAGGCGGCAATAGCAGCTGTGCGGTCCGAAGATCCATCGTCGACCACTGCCACGCTATAGCCATACGGCTTCAATTTATCGAGCACTGCACCGATATTCTTCTCCTCATTATAAGCCGGTATTATTATGAATATTTTGCTGTTATCCATCAGTTTTTTTATGAAGGTTAATACGCCATTTAAATCTTACGATAATACGATAAACTAAAATTGTTTTCTTAATTGATTAATTTAAAAAATCATTGTTCCATCGGCTTATGGCTGATTTTTACTTTCAGACCTGGAACTTATGGGCTATGGTGTTTTTCCGTTGCGGGTCGCGCGTTACGCGGAATTGTGGACTGTTATATTACTCCCTTGATGGTTTTCAGTCCTTTGGTAGCCCGCAAATCTTCGATTGTCATCTCCAGGCCATGCTCCAACGTATTGACCGGTATCCAGCCCAATTCGGTTCTGGCCTTGGAAATATCCGGAATGCAAAGATCAGGGAGCTTGATCGTTCCGTCATTTTTAACGACATTCGACTTCGATCCGGTCATCTCGATTATCTTATTGGCTACTTCCGTCATGCTGACCGCGACGTCGGAACCCAGATTGACGGGTCCCGGAGAGTCCGAATCCATCATTTTCATCGCACCATCGACGATATCCGCGATATAGCACAAAGAAGTGGTTTCGCTCTCGTCGCTATGCATCAGCAGTTCTTTGTTGTCTAACGCATTATAAATGAAATCCGGAATAAGCTGTCCGTCATTAAGCTTCATCCTCGGCCCGTAGGTTCTGAAGATCCTGACTATTTTGGAGTCGATCATGAATACATCGCGGAAATTTTTTACAATTGTTTCGGCGAACCGCTTCCCCTCGTCATATGACGACCGTTCGGACAGCATATCGACTATTCCGACATCGTGCTCGGCGATATTGCCTCCGCTATCCCTTTTCGGACCGTATACTACCGAGGAAGAAAAATGCAGGAACTTTGCATCGTATTTTACGGCCAGATCAAGGGTGTTTTTAACCGCGTAAGAATTGGCCAGCAGGGTGTCGATCCTGTTGTCGTGAAAATTTTTCGGCGACGTCGGACACGCCAGGTTATATATTTCCTGGATGCCCTGGAATTTGATCCTGAATTTCTCCAATTCAGGAAAATTTTCCAATTCTATCGGTTCGCATAAATCATGGCGGATGAACTCAAAGTCCGGGTTGGACAGCAAATGGTCGATGTTCTTTTCATCGCCCGTTGAAAAATTGTCGATGCAAATGACCTTGCTTTGCTTAACCAGCTCGTCGCATAGATGCGAGCCGACAAATCCGGCGCCGCCGGTGATTAAAATATTTTTTTTCTCGAAAATCGCTTTTTTCAACATATGATATTATATTTATTATCTATTCGAAAGGCTGCTGGCTGATATTGCTCCTCAGCAGGGCGACTTCGACTCCGCTTGGCTGGCTGCTGTCAAAAGCGTAAAACGATTGCTTCAGAATGCCTTGCGAGTCGAATACTTTGACATGCGGAGATCCTCCGTCGCCGGCACCCGTTATTATTTCAGCCCTGCCGTCGTTATCGGAATCGCCAACTGCCAAGTTGACTCCGCCCTTAAATTTCAAGCTGTAAGCGTAAAATTGGCTGATGGCTTGCAAGCTGTGAGAAAAGATTCTGATATGCGGAGCTCCGTTTTTCCAGGGTGCGCAGATTATTTCGTCATGCAGCCCGTCTTGCAGTATCGCGACATCTCCGGCAGCAACCTTGACCCCGCCCCTGAAATTATTGCCAAACGCTGAAAATTGCCCTTTATTGATCCCCTGCCCGTCGAAGATCCTGACCTGCGGGCCGCCTCCCGGTCCGGCGCCGGTTATTATTTCATCGATGCCGTCGCCGTTGATGTCGCCGGCCGCCACGCTGACCCCGCCCCTGAAATCCTTGCCATAGGCGAAAAATTGTCCGATCGGCTTGCCTTCCCGCGTAAAGATCCTGACCTGCGGGCCGCCTCCCGGTCCGGCGCCGGTTATTATTTCATCTATGCCGTCGCCGTTGATGTCGCCGGCCGCCACGCTGACCCCGCCCTTGAAATCCTTGCCATAGGCGAAAAATTGTCCGCCGAGCTTGCCTTCCCGCGTAAAGATCCTGACATGCGGGCCGCCTCCCGGTCCGGCGCCGGTTATCAGCAGCTCTTCCGCAGAGCCGATATGCGCAGCGGTTAAAGACGCTCCGCCCCTGAAATTCGGATTATATGCATAAAACGAGCTGGTAGCCAGGCTGTTGTCGGTTGCGCCGCCCAGCTTGATCTCGGCAGGAAAACCGGCATAAGGAACATAAGCGAAATAATTTTCGTAGCTTTTGGTTTTGGCGCTGGCCAGTTTAGCCGAGTTCAACAGGTTAAGCCTTCCCCGCCCGAGTTGGCCGAGATAATTCGGATTGACCCGGTAGATATTATCGGCTGCGGTTAAAACCAGCTCGCCAATATCTTGCCCCGCCATAAAAGGGGCTGCTTGCCAGGCCAAAGCCATGGCAGCGCTGACCATCGGAACCGCTACCGAAGTCCCCGACCAATAACCGTCATAATATATGTTAAAAATTTTATTGCCGATCATTTCTTTGGGCCGGTATGGTACGGTGCTGAAAATGCTGATACCCGGTGCGGTGATGTCAACGCAGCTGAAGCCATAGCTCGAGAAAACCGCTTTTTGGTCTATGGCATCCGTTGCCGCGACTCCGATCACCCAATTTTCATCGCCGGGACCGTCGTAGCAGACCGGATACATCGGATTATTCCTCAAATCGTACCCTTCGTCGTTAGACTGCTCGTTGCCGGCGGCCGCGACCAATATCAGTCCTGCGTTGTGCGCGTCACGAATGGCATTCTCAAGATTAATGCTGTTACCGGACCCTACGAAGCTCAGGTTGATTATATTGGCGCCGTTTTTAACCGCATAATTGATCGCCCGAACAACATTGCCGGTACTGCCTTCTCCGCTTCCATCCAGGGCTTTTAGAGCCATAATTTTGGCTCTCCAGGTTACGCCGAAAATCCCTTCCCCGTTGCCGCCGCGGGCTGCTGCGATTCCCGCAACGATCGTACCGTGCGTAATGCCGTCTTCCGTATAATTGCCTTCGAATTTAGGCCCGGGATCCGGCTGGTTATATACGAAATCCCATCCGTTAACGTCATCGATATAGCCGTTATCGTCGTCATCGATGCCGTTGCCCGCGATTTCATCTTCGTTGGTCCAGATATTTTCCTTCAAATCAGGATGGCTGATATCAACGCCCGTATCTATAACCGCGATCGTTACCGAAGGCGATTCCGAAATTATTTCCCAGGATTCGGGCGCCTTGATTTTCTGGAGATACCATTGGTTGCGGTAATAGAAGTCGTATTTGATTATTGCGATTTTGTATTTGAAATCCGGTTCAATGAATTCGACGAGCGGGTCATTCTGCAATGCGGCAATGCCGCCGGCCACAGATTCGGGATTTACGGATCTTGGATCTTTTTCCTGCTTATACTTGACAAGCAAACCGCCCGCTGGGGAAAATCCATCCTCAGTTTTGCCTTGGCAATAATTCGCGTAAACAATACATAAAATTATTGATCCAATATAAATCAAACTATGTAAAAAATTTTTATCCATAGTAAATATATTATAACATGGAAAGGATGTTGAAATCAAAGAAGCCGGCCAAGCCGGGTATTTGCTGCTTTATAGGCCGGATAAAGCCTCCAGCGTTTCCTTGGCGCATTTTTTCCAGCTGTACTGAGCGGAGCGCTCCAGGCCTTTTAAGATCAAATTCTGTCTGAGCTCCCGGTTATTGATTATTTCATTAATGGCGTTCACGATTGACGGTGCGCTGGTCGGCTCAAAAATCAGAGCGGCATCACCGACCACTTCCGGAATCGAGGCTTTATTCGATGCGGCAACCGGTATTCCGCAGGCCATAGCTTCAAGCAAGGGGATGCCGAAACCGTCGTATAAAGAAGGATAAATGAATGCTTCAGCGCCGGCATAGATATGGGGCATTTCTTCCTGCGGCAGCCAGCCCGGCATATATATGTCATTGTCAAGCATGTATTCATGCATCATATAGGTTACCTCATCGTAGCCGAAGCTGGCAGTTCCGATCAAAACCAGCTTGATATCCCGGCTTTTAGCCCGCTGCTTGTAAATGCCGAACGCTTGCACCAGTGCATGGGTATTTTTCTTGGTGTCGAGCTTGCCGACATACAGCAAATAAGGCGGTTTGATGTCATGTTTGGCGAGCACGCGCTTAGTTGTTTCCGGATCAATATTCCGATGAAACAGCTTTGAATCATAGCCGTTGCTGATTACCTTGATCTTGTCGGGCTGGGCATTGTATTGCCTGATCAATTCCTGCCTGGTGAATTCCGACGGAACAATAACTAATTTGGATTTTTTTAAAGTATAACCGGTTGACCAGCTGAGATAATCCTTGCTATTGGCTCCGTATTTTCCGTAAGTTATTAATTTGATGAAAAAATTCAACGGTCGCCGGGCTAGCATTGCGCCGGGACCGAGATATTCCGGTTTATAAAACTTTCTGTCGATTTCGAAGCCTATATCATGAACGGTGTTAACGGTTCTGCGCGGATGGATAAAAGGCACGGCATGCGCTGGAACAAAAAGTATGCCGGGAGGGCTAATGAACATTTCGAGGCTGAGGCGGCCCTGGGTCCAAAAAAAGCTGAAAGGCCATTTCAGCAATTTTATTTTAAAATTATCGTGAGGGCTGCGCAGAATTTGGGATTTCGCCGATGCGGCCGCTGCAACCTTCTCCCTACCGGCGGGTTGGGATTTAAGATCGAGCAGCTCGGGCATCAACGGTTCATTGGTATACAGAACATATTCGTTATCGCTGTCGATAGCGGCTAATTCCCTGATCAAATGGTACGAATACCATTCAGGCCCGGTTTTATATTTTCTGTTTGCTCTGCTTGCGTCGATGCCGATTATCATATGCTGACTTTAGATTTGTGATTCGAGAATCGCGGTTAGGGCAAATATCGACCCGCTGGTTTAACGCTTAATGGCCGTGGCTGTAGATTGCTCGCACATCGATCAATAAAAAAATTTTTCAGACCGCTCTTATTTTGTCGCTAAAATGCTGCGCTTATAAGAATCCAGGTTGTCCAGCGCGATGCCGGTTCCTTTGGCCACGCATAACAGCGCATCATCGGCGACATAAGCAGGAACTCCGGTTGTCCTGGCTATCAGCTGTTCGGTATTGCGAAGCAAAGAGCTGCCCCCTGTCAAAACTATTCCTTTATCCATGATATCTGCCGCTAACTCAGGCGGAGTATCATGCAAAATTTTCTTGGCCGCGTTTACGATGGTTTCCAGCTCATTTTGGATCGCCTCGGTAATGTCGTCGCTTTTGACGATTATGACCCTAGGCAGGCCGGTAATCAGGTCTCTGCCCCGCACTTCCATGGAAAGCTTGTCCTCGAGATAAAGAGCTGAACCGATATTGATCTTAATCTCTTCGGAGGTTCGTTCGCCGATCGCCAAATTGTATTTGCGCCTGATATAATCCATGATCGCACTGTCGAATTTGTTTCCGCCAACGCGCACGGAAGTAGAGGCTACGATGCCGCCCAATGAGATGACCGCCATCTCGGCCGTGCCGCCGCCGATATCGACTATCATATGCCCCGATGCGGAACCGATCGGAATATCCGCGCCGATGGCCGCTGCCACCGGCTCTTTGA
>CAZAFZ010000027.1:0-9014 GCA_964484745.1 uncultured Gammaproteobacteria bacterium
AACGTTGTGTGCAGCGTCTCTTCCAACGTTCTCCCGAAAAAAATTTCGGAAAAGTTGGGGGCGATTGTAGCGGAAGAAGATTTGGGTAAGGTCCGGCAGGCGATTGCCGAGATCCGCAAAGAGCTGGATGCGGCATTGAAAATTTCCGGTTCTTTTACCAGCCAGGAAGGACTTCCAAAAATCAGGACTGACATCCTGGATTATGGAGAAGTCCGGGGAAATCTCAATAAGGAATTGAACGATTTGCTTTTAGGGTCAAGCATAAGGGAAGAGCAGATCAGGATGTTCGAAAAAAGGAGAAGTGAATTTACGGAAGAGATCGCCCAGATAGACAAGAAACTCGCCCAATACGGCGGCAAGCATCCGGCAGGTTCCGGCGCGGAAACAGGAGAGAGCCAAGAGCTTAAAGCCAAGCTTGACGAATTTGAAAAGCGGATAGCGGAAGCCAAAGAGAATATCGATGCTTTGGCGCAGGGAGAAGAGGACGACCGCAAGAAGATATTTGAATTGCAGCGCAACATGCAGCTTTATCAATCCCAGCTCAGCGAGCTGAACAGCCAAATTTCCGGCATAAAAATCAGCGCTACCAGGTATGAAACCAAACTGGAAGACCTTGAACAGGAAATCAGGCAAAGTCTGTGCGGCATCAAGGAAATAAAAGGCACCGAAGTCCCGGGCATCGTCGATTACGATTTGGTCCGGGAAAAAATGCAAAATCTGAAAAAACAGCTTGATATGATCGGGGGAATCGACCCGGAAATTGAAAAAGAATATGTTGATACCAAGGAAAAATATGATTATCTGGCTGGACAGATCGGCGATTTGGCCAAGGCGATCGATTCGCTCGAAAAGATAATCAAGGAACTGGACATGAACATTAAAGAGAGGTTTGACAAGGAATTCCGGATCATCTCCGGCAACTTCGAAGAATATTTTAAAATACTTTTTAACGGCGGCAGTGCGAAAATCATAAAAGTAATGGAAAGCGAAATGGCCGAAGAAGATGAAACGGACAATCAAAGCGATGGCAACAGCGGCGCTAACGGGGAAAAGAAGATCAAGGGCCTATCCCCGTCGCTTGATTTGAAAAAAATAAAATACTTGCAGAAACATAATGCGACCGGATTGGCCGGCGTCGAGATTCAGGCAACGCCTCCGGTAAAAAAGATCAAAGCCCTGGCTATGCTTTCCGGCGGAGAAAGAGCCATGACCGCGATAGCCTTGATTTGCGCTATCATCAGCGCCAATCCCTCCCCCTTTGTCGTGCTGGATGAAGTCGATGCGGCCCTGGATGAAGCGAACTCCGATCGTTTAGCCAGGATACTGGAAGATTTGTCGCATAAGACCCAGTTTATCGTCATCAGCCATAACCGGGCAACTATGCGCCGGGCCCAGATATTATACGGCGTTGCCATGCAGGACGATGGAGTCAGCAAGCTGCTATCGGTTAAACTGGAAGAAGCTACGAAGATCGGAAGCAAATAATAAATTCAAGCTTTGATATATTTAATTACTCCCGCTCGTCAGATCCCATTGCTCCCTCCGTTCGCTCCAGAATGACAAACAAAATTTTGCCATGCTGGAGCTCTGTCATCCGGCGCGGTAAACTCCGCGAAACATAGCACCTCATCCGTTAGATCTTTTCGCTTCCCGCCGACCGGCGGATCTTTCCAGGATTACAAAATTGATAATTATCCCAAGGCCGATCATAACGATATTTTCATCAGTCTATCAAATTTTAACTTCAAAAGCCCTCAGGATACCACCTGAGGGCTTTTGAATAAGGTAATTTTATTTGTTGCTGTGGCGGAGAAAAGGTTTAAATCATAAAATATTTATCTATTTTTAGTTATTTTATATTTATTTAGATATTTTTTCATAATTGTTTCATTTATAACAAACTAAAATAAGGCAAGAACAATATTTTATGGCAACCAAGGTTTTATCCGCCGCTGTTGTCGGCTTGGACGCGGAGATCATAGAAGTAGAAGCCGAGGTCGGCGGCGGCCAGCTCGGTTCTTTTGTTATTGTCGGACTTCCCGATAAGGCAGTATCCGAATCGAGCGAAAGGGTCAGAAGCGCCGTGAAGAACTCAAGCTTTGAATTTCCTAAAATGAAAATAACGGTCAATTTAGCCCCTGCTGACCTGAAAAAGCAAGGACCCAGTTATGACTTGCCGATAGCCATCAGCATTTTGCTGTTTTCCAGCATTGTTGCTTCTTCCCAAGACCTGAATAACTGCCTGTTCATCGGTGAGCTGGCATTAAATGGGCGGGTTCGCCCCGTAAACGGCTCATTGCCGTTCGCGATCGCGGCCAGGCGCAAAGGAATAAAGACGATATTTCTTCCCAGGGAAAATTGCCGTGAAGCTAAACTGGTTGACGAGCTTGAAATTATCGGCATCGATAACCTGCGCCAGCTAACTGACCACCTTCAGGGCATCCGAAGCATTGCGCCAACCGGAAAACAGCAGCTTGAGCTTAAAAACAAAAGAATCGATTTTGACATGGCCTATATCCGCGGGCAGGAACATGCCAAGCGTGCTATGGAAATCGCCGCGGCCGGCGCGCACAACGTCCTTATGACCGGTCCGCCCGGCTCGGGTAAAACCATGATAGCCAGGACTTTGCCTTCGATTCTGCCGGATTTGAGCTTTGAAGAAGCCTTGGAATTGACCAAAATCTACAGTGTTTCGGGAAAATTGGAAAGCGGCAACGGTTTGTTGACCTCTCGGCCTTTCCGTTCACCGCACCATACGGCGTCCGGCGTCGCTTTGGTGGGCGGCGGAGCCTGGCCTAAGCCCGGAGAAATCTCTTTGGCGCATAGGGGGGTATTGTTTTTGGATGAGTTCGGCGAATTTCCGAAAAATCTGCTGGAGAATCTGCGCCAACCGCTTGAAGACGGCGTAATCCATGTCAGCCGGGCGGCCGGCAGCCTTACTTTTCCGGCAAAATTCATCCTGATCGCCGCAATGAATCCCTGCCCTTGCGGTTACCAAGGGGATAAGGAAAGGGACTGCCTTTGCAGCGCACAGCAGATATTTTCCTATCGGAAAAAGATTTCAGGCCCGATCCTCGATAGGATCGACATGCATATAGAGGTGCCCCGCATAGTTTTTAAGGAGTTGGCCGGCGAATCTTTGGCCGAACCATCCGCCGCGATCAAGGATAGGGTTGAAAAAGCCAGGCAAATGCAAAGGATAAGATTGACCGGCACAAAGTTTTTCGCCAATTCGGAGATGACGGGCGAAATCCTGAAAAAGTTTTGTCCGGTCGGCGCGCTTTCGCTGGAAATGCTGCGCGACGCGGTCGAACGGCTGCAATTATCGGCCCGTTCCTATTTTCGCACCTTAAAATTAGCCCGCACTATCGCTGATTTGGCCGGCGAAGAGCATATCGGCCAAGCACATATAGCAGAGGCCTTGCAATACCGGCCCAAGATTGAGCAAAACTAGAACTTATTTTCGGTGTTTTTTCGCCCAAGACAACCCAAACAGACAAAATTGAAAATCGAGCAAAAACTATTTCCTTATAATTTAGTATTCCGGGCAATCGGGACGAGAAATCCCTTGCACCGGCCATTATCTGAATTCAAGGGATTCCTCCCTACGGTCGAGATTGCAATTGAAATAAATTTTCAGTCCCTAAATTGGAAAATATCTTCAAAATAGCTCTGCTATTCTTCCTTAATTTTAAATTGTTCGCTTAAAAAATCTTTGAAAATGGCATAAAGTTATTCTTGGAATGGGCTTTAATAATCAGCTTTATTGTTATCGGAACTCCTGATATGTTATAATATCGATATCCGACTGCATAGGATTTTGTATTTTTAGCCTGATATATTATGAAACCAAAATTAGCTTTTTTGTGCATCCTGTTCATCGTAATTATGACTTCCGGTTTCGGATGTAAATTCATCGATTCGGCAACCCAGCAGAAAATGCAACCCGTTACCCTTAATTATTGGAGGGTTTATGACGACACGGACGCATTCAGCGATTTGATCAAAAAATACACTGAGCTCCATCCCTACATCACCATCAACTACCGGAAATTAAGGTACGATGAATTTGAAAACGAACTGCTTAACGCCATGGCCGAAGACAGCGCGCCGGATATCATTTCGATCCATAATACCTGGGTCAGGAAATATCAGAACAAAATAACGCCGATGCCCAAAACGGTTAAGCTGGTTTACCCCATTGAACGAGGAACCATAAAAAAAGAGGTAATCCCCGAACTGCGTGAAAGCAAGTGCATGACCGTATCAGAATTGCGGAGCAAATACGCCGACATAGTTTATGATGATGCAGTAATTATGGTAACCGACAGCAAAACGGGGCAAAGCGAAGAAAAAATTTTTGGATTACCGCTAGCCATAGATACCCTCGCATTGTATTATAACATCGATTTGCTGGATAATGCCGGCATTGCCCAGCCACCGAAATACTGGAACACCGAATTCCAGCAGGACGTCAAGAAGCTTACCAAGCAGGATATCAACGGAAAAATCGTGCAGTCCGGCGTCGCCCTTGGCGGCAGCACCAATATCGACCGTTTTTCCGATATCCTTTCTATCCTGATGATGCAAAACGGGGCAGTAATGCAGGAAGGGGATTATGTTACATTCCACCTTGCTCCGCCGGCATTCGTGGCTCAAAAGATCAACCCGGGACTGGAAGCCTTGATCTTTTATACCGATTTCGCCAATCCGATCAAGGAAGTATACAGCTGGAATAAGGATATGGACAATTCGCTGGAAATGTTTATCCAGGGCAGGCTGGGCATAATGTTCGGCTATTCATTCGACGCGCTGACCATCAAATCAAGGGCTCCTAAATTGAAATTCGGGATCAGCAAATTGCTCCAGATAGAGGGGAGCGCCAAGCAGATCAACTTCGCCAATTATTGGGTTGAAACGGTGACTTCAAAGAGCAAGCATCCGGACGAAGCTTGGGATTTTATCCAGTTCATGGCTGACGAAAAAAACGTCAGTGCTTATCTGGATTACGCCAAAAAGCCGACAGCGCTGCGTTCGCTCATCGACAAGCAGTCCGAGGATCAGGATATCGGCATATTCGCCAGCCAGGTGCTGACGGCAAAAAGCTGGTACCGCGGCAAAGATCCGCAGGCGGCCGAGCTGATCATCGGCGAAATGATCGACAGCGTCAACTCAGGAGCGCAAGACGTCGAGTACGTGATAAATTTGGGATCCAAAAAGGTCCAACAGACCATTAAATAGACGAAAACCATGAAATTGAAAAAGACAAAAATTTTTTTCGGCAGTTTGGCCGCAGGTTTATTTTTACCGCTATTCTGCCGCGCCGCTGGGTTTCTGGATGCAGTAACTAACCAATGCAAAGAAAAGGGAGATTGCACCCTGAATGACATAATGTCAGTTGTCATAAAGGCAGCTAACTGGATCTGGGGGATCAGCGGCTCATTGGCTCTGCTTTTTTTCATCTATGGCGGCTTTACGTTCTTGATATCTGCCGGAGAAACTGATAAAGTCAATAAAGCCAAGGAGATTATCAAGAACTCGCTTATTGGGCTGATAGTGATTTTTGTCAGTTATACTATAGTGAGCTTCGTGGTTTATAAGGTGCTCGGAGTCAAGGGTGATTGGTCAATCGTTGGCGGAATTATGTAATCCGGACATACTACCGGAAGGGTGTTTTAGAGAAAAGTTTTAATTGTTAAGAGAATATATTAATTTTAAAAGCATAACATGCATGGAACCGTTGAATTTCAATAAAATCAAAATCGGGCAAAAATCGCCTTTGCAGGAATTCAAAAAGAAAAGGAACTCTTTAAGGTTAAGCCTGGCCGATGCGGCCAAGGAGTTGAATATCAGCCGGCGCCACCTGGAAGCGATTGAAGATTGCCGGATCAACGACCTGCCCAGCGGGATTTATGGGCGCAAAATCGTAAAAGAATATGCGATCTTCCTCGGTTTTAAGGATTTTCCGGCTGATGAAATATTCCGAAAAAAAGATAGCGGATGCGAACAGGATGTATTCAGCCGTAAAACGATCAACAATTCAGCCATTGTAGTTCCCATGGTTTTCAGAAATTTTGCCGTTTTGGGCGTGATCATCGTCTGTTTTTTTTACCTCTTGAACCGCTTTGAAAACATAGTCAAGCCGCCCCAGCTATATATCGCTTATCCAGGAGAAAATATGATCATCGGCCAGCGGGACATCGACATCAGGGGCTATTCGGAATCCGAAGCCGAGATTACGATCAACGGCGGCCAAGTATTATGCGATAGCGTAGGCAATTTTTCCCAAAAAATAAATTTGAAAGAAGGTTTGAACACCATAGTTATTAAAGCCAGAAAAAAATACGGCAGCGAAACTACGGCAGTAAAGCAGGTATTGGTTGAACAAGGCTCTTAAGCCGCTGGACTATTCCGGAAGATATGCTAAGATTGAGGGGGATTTAACCCCTTGTTTTATTGAAATTAACAGCAAGCAAAAAATATGAGCGATGAAAAAAATAGCAATAAAACCGCGAAAAAAGACGATGCCGCCCCGGAGAACAAAGAAAGGGCCAGGGCAGCCCAGGTAGCCATTGAACAGATTAAAAGCAAATTCGGCGAAGGCTCCATAATGCGCTTCGGGGAAATCAAGGCCGCGAAAGTGGATGTGGTGCCTACCGGATGCTTATCGCTTGACATTGCTTTGGGCGTGGGCGGAGTGCCCAGAGGCAGGATAATCGAGATTTTCGGGCCCGAAGCTTCCGGCAAAACTACGCTAGCCCAATACGTGGTAGCTGAAGTGCAGAAGATGGGCGGTATCGCGGCCTTTGTCGATGCCGAGCATGCTTTGGATCCGGATTATGCGGCCAAGATCGGAGTCAATGTCAAGGATATGCTGATTTCACAGCCTGATACGGGAGAACAAGCCCTGGAAATTGTCGAAACCCTGGTCAGGTCCAATGCGGTCGATGTGATCGTCGTTGACAGCGTAGCAGCGTTGGTGCCGCAGAAAGAAATAGAAGGCGACATGGGCGACCAGCACATGGCCCTGCAAGCCAGGCTGATGAGCCAGGCTTTAAGGAAACTGACCGGCATAATTTCCAAAACCAATACTATTGTTATTTTCATCAACCAGATCAGGCAGAAAATAGGAGTCTTTTTCGGCAACCCGGAAACGACAACCGGAGGAACCGCTTTGAAGTTTTATTCTTCGGTCAGGATCGAGATCAGGAAGACCGCGCAGATCAAGCAGGGCGACAGGATCATCGGCAACCGGGTCAAATGCAAAGTGGTGAAAAACAAGGTTGCCGCGCCTTTTAAAACCTGCGAGTTCGATATCATGTATAACGAAGGAATTTCTCTTTCCGGAGATTTGCTCGATCTGGGAGTCGCCAACAAGGTGGTCGCGAAAGCCGGCAATTCATATTCATACGGCGATATTAAGCTCGGCGTCGGCCGGGAGAACGCCAAGGCTTTTCTAAGAAGCGACAAGAAGCTGATGGGCGAAATCAGGAAGAAAATCTGGGCCGAGTATAAAGCCCGCGAAGAAGTTTAGGCGGCAAGCGATTGATGAAATAATTCCGATTTTTCGGTAGGGTTCAAAAATATAAAAAAATCCCCCTCTTTGGGGGATTTTATTACAGCGGCTATCAGGCTCTTTCCACATATTCTCCGGAATCTGTGTTTACTACAATAATATCTCCGTCTTTAATGAATAGCGGTGCGGATATTTCAGCTCCGGTTTCAAGGATTATTTTCTTGGTAACGCTGCCGGCCGAATTGCCCTTAACTCCCGGTGGCGCGCTGGCAACCCTGAGGCTGACTTTGATCGGCAGATCAATGGCAACCGGCCTGTTTTCGAAATAAAGAGTATCGACATCAGTTCCCTCTTTAAGGAATTTCAGTTTTTCGCCGATCATTTCGGCCGCCAGCTCGAATTGTTCAAAAGTTTCGTTATCCATAAAGAAAGCGCTCGAACCATCCCGGTATAGATAGTTGGATTTCTTTTTTTCGGTTTGCGCTTCTTCGGCTTTTTCATTGCCCTGGAACGTCTTATCCAGCATATTCCCGGTTATAAGATTTTTAAGCTTAACCTTCAGGACTGCTCCGCTACGCCCCATTTTATGATGTTCGGCCTTGGCAACCGCAAAAGGTTCGCCGGAAACCTGGATGATTTTTCCGGTTTTAATTTCACTGATACTAAGCATATAATTATCTCGGTACGAACGGCAGCAGCGCCATGATGCGCGCCCGCTTGACCGCCATGGCCAGCTTGCGTTGGTGCTTTGAGCAGGTCCCAGTTCTTTTTCTGGGCAGAATGCGCATATAATTGCTGATAAAGCGCCTTAAGAGCTGGACATCTTTATAATCTATGTCTTTGGCGTGGTTTACGCAGAAATAGCATTGCTTGTCTTTTTTCGGTTCTTGTCTGGTATTCATAATATTGCACACTTCCAATCCACGAATGCTATTGAGCTTATTCGATATGCAAAAGCTATGGTGGACCTTAAGATGATTGGCAGATTGGAATTCAGTTTATGTTTAGAAAGGTATATCTTCGACCTTGATATCGTCGTCGGCCGGCGGAAAATCGTCGGCCGGCTGCTGCCGGCCGGCTGAATTTTCCTGGGCAGAAGTTTTGGCGGGAGTGAAAGGCTGGCTGCTGCCGGCTCGATCGAGCATGATCATATTTTCGGTAATGATTTCCGTGCGCGACCGCTTAATCCCGTCCTGGCCTGTCCAGTCTCTGGTTTGCAGCCTCCCTTCGATGTAGACCTTGGAACCTTTTTTCAGGTATTGCCCGCAAATTTCGGCTAGCCTTTTCCAGGCAACGACGTTATGGAATTCGACTTTTTCCTGCCGCTGTCCGCTTTGGTCGGTCCAGATCATATTGGTAGCTACGGAAAAAGACGCAACGCTGGCGCCTGACGGCGTGGACCTTATTTCAGGGTCGCGGGTAAGGTTGCCGATAATCATTGCTTTGTTCAAATTCATATTTTTGCTGGTTAATTAAACTATGAATGAATTTTTTATAA
>CAZAFZ010000028.1:0-8946 GCA_964484745.1 uncultured Gammaproteobacteria bacterium
TTATCGTTCAGGATTTTTAGCGTTTTTTCTATATCGTCCGCTCTCGCTTGGATTTCCTTGATTCTGGATTTATCTTTTTGAATGGCCCCTTCCTTTTCCTTAATATCATAGGCGAGCACGGCGGCTTCCTTGGTATATTCCTGCTTCTTCTTTTCCAGCCACGGCAGATCAGGACTGCCTGCTTTGGCAAAATCCATTTCTTTTTTTGCTTCAAAAATAGCCAGCCTTTTTACCAGCTCTTCTTTTTTGCCGGAAAGCTCGGCCAGCTTGCGTTGCCATTCCCTGGACTGGGCCGGCTTGTCGCGCGACTCGAATGCCTGGTGTTCGCGGTTCAAAGCTTCCAGTTTTTTGCTTTTTTCACCGGCCTCCTTTTCCAGCTCCAGCAGCTTCTCGTTGTTTTCCCTGAATTTGCCGTTGATCTCATGCCACAGCTTGGAATAATAATTGGTTTGCATTTCTTTCAGCTCCGCTTCGATCTCGTCCCTCTTCTTAAGCTTGTTGACCTGCCTGGTCAGGCTTTTCAGCCTTGGTTCGATTTCCGCGAGAAGCATATTCGCCTGGCTTAAATTCTCATAGCTTTGCCTGAGCTTGTTAAGCGCATCATCCCTTTTGATCTGGAACTGCTTGACCCCGGTTGCTTCATCGAAGAATTCCTTGCGTTCCGCAAGGCTGGTATTCAGAAATCCCTCGACCATGCCCTGGCCGATGACGCTATAGGTCTTTTGCCCGAAATTGGATTTGGCTAAAAGCATCTGGATGTCCGTAAGCCGGGCTTTGCCGCTATTGAGCAGGTATTCGCTTTCTCCGTTCCTGTAAAGCCTGCGGGTAATAACAACTTCGGAATAATCCAGCGGCGCGTACCGGTCCTCGTTGTTCAAATATAAAGAAACCTCGGACATGCCCAGCTTGCCCTTTTTATCCGAGCCGGAAAATATTACATCCTCGGATTTTTTCCCCCGCAGCATTTTCATGCTCTGTTCGCCCAGCGCCCATCTGACGGCGTCGGCGATATTCGATTTGCCGGATCCGTTCGGACCGACAATAACCGTAATTCCGCGCCTGCCGTTTTTCGGGTCGGGAAAAACCAAGACATTCTTGTTGGCGAAAGATTTAAACCCCTGGATTTCCAGTTTCTCCAAGTGCATAATATGGGTTGCGCAAAAGCATAATTAATATAATCGCCGCGAATCTGCAAATCTAGCTGCAAATATTACAAATAGAATCCGAAAAGGATTCTTGAATAATTGGCTAATAGTAATTATATAATATTTTGCTTATTTTTAAAAACGGCAATTCATATATGCTCATCTTCCTGTATCAGCGAATTTTATAAATAACGCTGATTTATGGAAAAAACAAAAACGCCGCCAATGAGTCCAGCGGGCGTTTTTGCTATATCCCCATGCCCAATCCGCCAAGAATAAACGGATTGGGAAAGAGAGCTGTGCGCCGTTGCCGCTGATTGCTTAAGCAAAAAAAATGTTTCAGCCTAAGTAATCAAGGCAACGAGCGCACAGCGGAATTGTAAAAGAGCGGTAAAGAACGAAATTTTTTGATAAAAGGGCAAATCAATAGTGCTTCTTTTCTGGACTATTTAATTACTATTAACATTCTAATATGCTTTCTTAATTTCGGTTCCGGTATAAAAATATTTTAAAATTTCCTGCCATGCTTTGCCCTTATCGCGGGCCATTATCAGGGCGCCGCGCGCGCTCATGCCTACTCCGTGCCCCCAGAGAGTCTGACCCGCGTCTTCAGGCACGGACACGCTCACGAGCCATGGCTTTGAGCCGCCGTACCAGACTTCTTCCCAGGCCCGGGTCCGGCCATCGCTTCTTGAAAAGTAGGGCGTAACAACGATCTCATTCCTGTAGGCTACCGCCATTCCTGAGGTTTCATCGACCGCAACGGATAAATTCGGCATTCTCAGCTCTGAACGGTATCCTCGGTATACCTGGTCATAAACGGCATCTACATGGAAATGCTCCTTGGCATGCTTGGTCGATCCGTCCGCTACGCCATAATCAATGCCGCGGTAATAATGGTACAAAGCATAGGTCCTGGCAGCCGTTATGATAACTTTTTGGAATTCCAGCGGTGAATAATTGCTGGTTTCGGCAAGACCTTTCAAGTATTGCTCGACCGGTAATTCATTGATGGCCCAAAACTTTCCGGTTTCGCTCGAATAATTAAATTCGATTATCCCCCTGAATAGATTGTCCGAATAGTAGCTGTTCCAAAATTTCCTGCTGTCAAAATCCGGCAAGGTGGCTATGGAGCTGCCATCGCTGGGAATTAATCTGACAGGATCGGTTCCGTAGTATGTGCCGGATTTACATTGAATAACGTATCTGGAATTTATTTTATCGTAACTGACTTTAACCGTTTCGTTTGCAGATAAGCCGGAAATTATTATTTTCTTGCCCGTAAATGCATCAAAGCTTCTGGTAAATGTTGCCGCCTGAGGCAAAGTTGTGCTATAAAGGCCGACTCTGATTACCGGTATTTTTTTCGTCGTATTTTCCTTAATGCCTGCGCCGCCTGCCTGGCTATTGTCGCTTTGGCTGGTTTTATTTTCCACGGATCCGCTACCGGCCGCCTGGCCTGTTTTTGCGCTTGCATTGGCGCTGCTATTCGGCGGGCTTACCGCGCTGTTGGAAGCGCTGGCTGATGATTGAACTTGGCTTACAGCCATGTTGGCTGTTGCCGTTTTCAATGTTGCACTGATCTTTGCGGCTGGATTTGAATCAAAGAATATTCTGGTTAATGTGCCGCTTACCGGATAACCGTTGATTACTACCAGGTAATTTTCCTGAATATCGCCGATGACGCCCGCCGGTCCGGTAAAACTTACTTTAAAAACTGCCGTTTCTCCCGGCTTAACATCTGTTAGAAGCTTTGCCGGGCGAAAATATTTTAACCAGCTGTCATTTTTAAATTTTGATTCGCTTCGTAAAAAAGGGCCTGTTTCAAGATTCGTTTCGCTTGCTTTCCAAATACTTGTTCCGGTATTTTTTATTTTAATCTCGTATTGTATGTTTTCGCCGGAATGGATCGTGATGTAATGCGTAAATTGCAGGGGGGCTCCTTTTGTATCGGCAGTTTGGGCATTAACCGGATTTAACTGTATTTTTTTTTTACTTCCAATAGCGCCAAATTAACACCATTAAGCCTTTTCGAGCCATCTTTAAAATATTCACTTCCTGCGGGCGACTGGCTGCTCTCAAGGATAATATTCTTATCGCTGAATTTATCCTCGATTTTCGCTTCCAAATAATGATTCATTACGCTTAAAGCCGTGGCGCTGCTTAAACAAATAAAAAAAGCGATAAATAGACTGAAGAATAGTCCGGACAAGCTGAACTCCTCTTCGGTATGATTCATCGCTCTCTTTTTGATAATTTTATAATATTTCCATCCGGCTTGGCTCAAATTCAAACGTTGGGAAATATTTTCTTTTGACGATTCCATTATTTTATTTTTGTTTTTATTTTTTGCGAAAAAGATTTTTCACTTTATCTAATATTATTTTAGCAAAAATTCCATAAACTGTCAATGTGGACATCTCTGGCTTCATTTGCTTTTTTGGTTTATTTTTGTTATATTTTCTATGATTATGTTAGTTTTAAATTATTTGATATTCATCTATTATTAAATACTTTTTATTATTATTGCTAGTGATAGCATTTTTTATTTCATGCGCCGTTAGCTCAGCCGGTAGAGCAGTTGCCTCTTAAGCAAATGGTCATAGGTTCGAATCCTATACGGCGCACCAAAGATATCAATATTAAGTGGGCCGTTGATTATGATAGGATCTACTCTTGTAAACGGGACGTCGCGCAGGCCTTTCCTTTTAAGCAACAACCGGGTAAGGGGTGAACCCGGTGCAACCACAATAAAGACATTTTTATATTAAGGCTAAAAAAATAGCTATCATACTTAAATCAAACATATTCCTCGATATCATAAAAAAAGAAAAAAATATCAATTTGACAAAAAGGCGTATATTTTCAAAATAATCAAATTTTACGCTTTAAATCTATTGATATTTTTGATGAAAACTCTTTATTTTTTAGCACGAATCATCAAATTTACAGCCATTAGCATAATATACCGTTCTTTGCGCAGCTTTTTAAGATTTTTTTTCTACAAAGTTGTTGTGAAATTATATGGTAAATACTTCCATTATGCAAACAAGTTCGGAATAATCAGCAGAAATAATACCTTTATTAGCGCAATGCGGCAGAGAATGGTCCATATTCTGCTTATTACTCTGTGTATTTTACTGATTATCAGTAATATCACTAAATCTACACAAGCCCAAACTTTCAACAAAAACAGCGAAAAAACTATACTTGGCCAGCTGGTTGAAAACGAATTCTCATCTTTGGAAGAAGAAGAGCTGATAGAGGAATTTTTCGACCAAGAATCCGTAATCTCCCCGATCCAGCAGTCTTACCTTAACAATTTGTCAACCGTAAAACCGCAACCTTCGGCAATGATGGACAATGCTGAAAGCCAAGAACCGATTGCAGCGGAAAACCAGGCAGTTATCTCGCAAGAGGGCACTTCATTGGTAAAGACGGAGCAAGTCGAAACCCACAAGACGGAACTGCCTCGTGATGCCATAATTTATTATGAAGTCGCCCAGGGGGACACCGTCAGCACAATCGCCCAAAAATTCAATGTCAGCGTTAATACTATATTGTGGGATAACGACCTGAGCGCCTACAGCGTTATCCGTCCCGGAGACAAGCTTTCTGTTTTGCCGGTGAACGGGGTTACCCATACGGTTGCCAAGGGTGAAAATCTTTCTACGATTGCCGGCAAATACAGCATAGACATGCAGCAAATTGTTGCGGCAAACAAGCTATCCGATGCGTCCCAGCTGAAAATCGGCGATAAGCTGATCATACCGGGCGGAAAAAAGCAGACCTATACTCCGTATAAACAACCGGCCTACTCCGGCTATACAATCATAAAAGACATTGTCGAAAATATCAGCAAACCCAAATCCGCCCCTAAGACCGGCAATAAAATGGCTTGGCCTACCGTCGGCAGCAGAATTACGCAATATTTTTCCTGGCGCCATAACGCGGTCGATATAGCGAATAAAGTCGGAACTCCGATCTACGCGGCAGATGCCGGTACGGTTGAGTATATAGGATGGGGTACGGGCTATGGCAACCAGATCGTGGTAAATCATGGCGGCGGGAAAAAGACTCGCTATGCGCATTTATCAAAATTTTATTGCAAAAAAGGAGAAACCGTTTCCAAGGGTGAAGCAATCGGTGCGATGGGTTCGACCGGCTGGTCGACAGGATCGCACCTCCATTTTGAAGTCATAATCAACGGGGCGAAATATAATCCGCTGAATTATATAAGATAATTTAAATATTAGAACTCATCGCTAAAATATTTGTGATTAAAAGGAAAAATCGCAAATTAACTGGGGAATATTATGAATATCCTTCTCGGTATAATAATTATCGCCATCGGAGCCTTGATCGTGGTCAAGAGCGAATGGATGCTGAATAATTTCGGACGTATTCCATTTTTTGAAAAATACCTTGGGGTCGAGGGAGGATCCAGACTTGGCTATAAAATGGCCGGCTTGGCGGCAATTTTCATCGGCTCCCTGATCATGACCGGCTTGATAGGCGGCCTTCTGAATTGGGTCTTTTCGCCCCTATTAAAATTTTCCACCCCCGGATTTTAGTTCAGAAAAACCGCCAAATGCATGTGCATATTACCCATTGGCATTGACAATCTGATTTTTCTTGATTATAATATTTTCATATTCCACGGACTTTCCGTGGTATTATATTATTAAATGAAAATAGCGTTAAATTGCCAAGTCGATGGTTAACAGTTTATTTTGGGCCGTTAGCTCAGCTGGCTAGAGTACCTGCTTTGCACGCAGGGGGTCAAGGGTTCGAATCCCTTACGGTCCACCATATTGAATTAGTCGCCTCGCTCGGGGCTTCGCCCCTCGCTTCGGCGGGCATTTCGGCCAAATAATTCCACGGATTAAAGAAATGTCGCAAGGTGATATAGCGCGAAATCTTGGGGTTGACAGGGGTTATATTAGTAATATTGAAAACGGCAAGAAAAATCCTACTCTTGCGACAATTCAGAAAATAGCAGAAGCTCTTGGTGTTTCAGCTGATGAGTTATTAAAATAAAAATATGCAAAAAATACCAATCTTTAAAATAAGTCTTATGCTTTTGGCTACTCTACTTTTAGTGATAGATTTTTTTGTCTTAAAAAATAAAAGCATAGCGCCCTCCGATAATAATTTATCCGATAGATGTAATCAAAAAGATTTGCCATATTTGAATCCAAATTTGTCCGTTCGGGGCAGAGTGGATGATTTAATGAATAGAATGAATGATTGGGAAAAAATAGGTCAAATGGTTTTGGTTGAAAAAAATAGCATACACGACCTTAGCGAAATTACAAAATATAATTTAGGAGCGTTGTTGAGCGGAGGCGGGGCAGGACCGAAACAAGATACTCCGTTAGCGTGGCTTAATATGATAAATGACTTTCAGGATGCCGCCGGAAAAACTTGTTTGAAAATTCCCCTTTTATACGGAATTGATGCTATCCACGGCAACGCTAATGTCTTGGGAGCTACAGTCTTTCCGCATTCTATTGGTCTCGGAGCCACAAGAGATGCAGATTTAGTAAGTCGAGTTGCAGAAGCAACTGCAAAGGAGATGGCTGCCATAGGGATATACTGGAGTTTTTCTCCCAACCTTGATGTGGCACAAGATATTCGTTGGGGAAAAACCTACGAAACATTCGGATCAGATACTAAAAATGTGGCAGAGCTGGGGCTTGCATATTTAAAAGGAACACAAGATTCTTCAAATGGCTATCTGAATGTAGTTGCAACTCTTAAGCATTTTGTAGGCGGTGGAGCTATGGAATATGGAACTGCGCGCAATAAAAAATTTAAAGTAGAGGAAGGAAATATCACTATAGACGAAAAAACTTTGCGCCAAGTTCATTTAATACCTTTTAAGCAAGCTGTGGCGAACGGAGCGCAGGTCGTGATGGTAGGAACGGCTTCATGGAATGGAAAAATGAATACTTCAAACCAGTATCTTTTAACAGATGTATTAAAAAAAGAACTTGGTTTCTCGGGTTTTGTGGTTTCAGATTGGTATGGAGTATATCAGGTTTCTAATACTAGATATGATTCTTTGGTGAATTCCATCAATGCAGGTGTTGATATGGTAATGACTCCGTTTGAATATAAAGACTTTATGACTAATATGCAAAAGGCGCTGGCAAGTAACGATATAACCAAAGAGCGTTTAGATGATGCGGTAAGAAGAATTTTAACAGTAAAATTCAAAGCAGGATTATTTGATCGTCCCCAAGCAATAAGAGAAGGGTTGTCTATTATAGGTAGCGACGAGCATCATAAGTTAGCTAGGGAAACAGTTCGTAAATCCCAAGTGCTACTGAAGAATGAAAAATCTTTGTTACCGTTATCAAAGACATTGGACAAAATTATTGTTGCTGGGTCATCGGCGGACAATTTGGGTCGCCAGGCAGGTGGGTGGACAACAGAGTGGCAAGGCATAGATGGTAATAATGGTGTTGTAGGCACAACAATACTTGAAGCAATAAAAAATGCAGTTTCTGAAGATACAGAGATTGAATACAGCGAACAAGGAAATTTTTCTTCAGGAAATAATCTTGCGGATGTCGGAATTGTTGTCGTTGGAGAAAAACCATATGCCGAGGGCTGGGGAGATAATGTTAATCCAAGTTTAAGTTCTGAAGATTTGGTGGTGATAGCAAAGACGAAAACAAAAAGTAAAAAAATCGTAGTTATAATAATTTCTGGAAGACCACTTGATATTTCTTTATATTCTAAAAACTGGGATAGTATAGTTGCTTCGTGGTTGCCGGGATCCGAGGGAGAAGGCGTTACAGATGTGTTATTCGGCCTTTATCCGTTTTGCGGTATTTTACCGGTGAAGTGGAACTATTAAAATAATTATTTCTGGTGACGTATTTCGCAAAGCGAAATACAAAAAAATCGCGGCGGCGAAAAAAGAAACGAAGCGAGGGCGGGTAAAAATTCCTTCCCTCCAACCCCCTTCCTTTTTGCCCGCCCGAACGTTTGGTTTCAGTTTTGCCGAGCGAAGCTCGGCAATCAGTCTGGGTTTTGTTCAAAATGAGTTCTGACTTTTTCCAACAAACACCACCATAATCCATACCTATCTACGCATATCTATGACACGGATGAAAAGCAAAATTATGGTTATTGCCAAGTTGGTTTTATCGATATTCCTCTTTTTGGTATGGTTTCTTCTCGTACAAGGAGAGTATGAAATGATAACGAAACCTGAATTACAGAATGATTTTCCGATTGTAAAAGGAATTTACGCAGTTTACCTTACCGGCTTTGTTTTGCTGGTTATAGCTGCAGCCATTTTTCTTTTGTTATATTCAATTAAAAAATCTCAGACGCCGACTGAAATAGAAGCAAAAAATCAACAATCTGGTTCCAACTGACACATATGAACTCCACCATTCCGAAATGGTAGCATCATTAAGGCCGAGGCGGGGCGAATCCAAATCCCCTAAAAATAGTTTGTCCTGCCGAGTCCGCATTGTTTCCGTTTTATTCGTTGCGATTTTCTGCAATACGGGTTCTTACTTTTTCAAACAAACACCACAACTAAAAAATAATTTCCTTGTGGGGTCTCATATGAGGCTTTTTTATTTGGGTTGTTAAATCTTGAATACGGACAAAGGATTATGGTCCCTAATACCGGAATGACGAAAAAATCTTTTTCAACAGGGCGATCAGGGGGTTTAAGAAAAGACTTGATTACCCTGCAAAATTCGTCGCTATTTATGAATTAAAACCGAAATTAGACTACAGCACCGCGAAAGCAAGGGCCGCAAGAAGCTATGGG
>CAZAFZ010000029.1:0-2934 GCA_964484745.1 uncultured Gammaproteobacteria bacterium
AACTCAAAGTTGGAAACATAACCAACGAAATAGAGACTATTAACGCTTCCAGCGCTATCTTCAAGGAAAAAGTCGGCAAAATCAACGCTTATATCGACTTTACCGGGCAAGTCCAGAGCGGTTATAGCCAATACAGCTGCCTGATCGATGATATTACTCAAAACGACGGCGGAATATACTTTGACTCCATCGGCATGGATATCCCCGCCTCTTCGCTCAGAATAGTGGGCATGGCAGATACCCGTGACGACTTGATCGGCTACCACGCCAAACTGAAAAAACTGGAATACTTATCGCTGGAAGAGCTGCCCTTAAGCATCCTTTCCACGAGGAATAATTTAAATTTCGAAATATCCGCCGTTATAAATCCGGCAAATATAAAATAGAGCCATGGAAAAATCAGATCTGAAAAAAATAACAACTCAGCAAAAAACCTTGCTGACCATCGGAGTAATCGTGATTGCATCGATTGCCTGCCATATTTTCATCCTGCAGCCTTCTTACGCCGAAATCAAAACTATGAAAATAGCGATTGACGAAAAGCACAATGAAATCCAGCTGAAATTGACGCAAAGCATGACTACGGCCATGCTGCTCGAAGACATCAAGAATGTCGAGGGAAAAATAGATAAGCTTAACGGAATGTATGTTGCGCAGAACCGGGAGCTGGAATTGATCACTTATCTGGAAGGCCTTGCCGCTGAAAATGGCATAACCCAAAATATCAATATCAACCAGGCGGAAATCAATAACCAATATTTTTCCAGAATTTCCCTGCAAGTCAAGGCGTCCGGGCAATATTTTGACGTACTGCGCTATCTAAAAGACATGGAGAAATCAAAATACCAGATTAATATTTTAAAAATCGATTTGCAAAACTCCGGCGATTCGGCCACGCTGAATTATGTCGCCGAGGCTTACGTTTTGAAATCACAATAATATATGGATGGATTACGATTAAAATCTTTAAAAAAATTATTCAATCCAAAGTTTATCTTTTTGTTATCCGTTATTATCGTGCTTTTGGCTGCCAGCGTTGGGGCTTTTTATCTTTTCAATGATGTATACCTCAAAACCGCCTCGGCGCTCGCCGAATTGCATAAGACGATTGCCAACAGCCAGGTGATCAATGTCGATCCGATCAAATCGGCAAAATTCGAATCCGAGCTGTCGGCCTATCTGGAAAAAGGCATACAATGCAGATGATCCGCGCTAAACTGCAATCACCTGCTTGATTTCGGGGATTTCATCCCTGATTTTTTTTTCGATCACTTGTTTTAAGGTCACTGCCGACATCGGGCAATAAGAGCAGGCTCCGGCCAATTCGACTCTTACGACTCCGTTTTTCTTATTATAATCGATAAATTCGATGTCGCCGCCGTCTGCCTGCAGCGCAGGTTTCAGCTCGTCGATGATTTTTTTTATTCTTTCTTCCATATTTTTGCTTATTACGTCGATTAGTATGCACCGCTGTGCCGATATCCGCCCAGTTATAAAGTCCTTCTGCAGGGCCTATCCCGAGCCTGATGCAGCCGTGGGAAACCGGAGTTCCTAAATGGTCCCCGCCTTCGCGGTAGCCTCCCGGCCAGATCGGCAATTCATGGATTCCGAATTTTCCGGAGCCGAGCCCCAGCCAATAAGGCATCCAGAGGCCGTAGGGGCGGGACCAGGCTTTTTTGACCTTTGAAGCCACCGTGAATATGCCCTTGGGGGTAGGCGTCGAGCTTTTCCCCGTTGAAACTGCGAATTTGCCGAGCCGTACCTTGCCTAAAAAGTACTCCAGTTTCTGGGTAGCGGTATCAACCCTGATTATTTTTTCCAATTTAACATTGCGCCGGGTCGGATCAAAACCGTTGTCGATTTCTTGCTTGTCGGAAAATGCGTCATGGTCAGTATCCTTATCGCTGAGATTCGACCCGAAATTCAATTCCATCCTGTCGCTCAGCCCGTCCTGATCGTGATCGTTTCGCTCCAGGGTAACTACTGCCGGATTTAAGGGAGAGTAGCCGGAATTCAACTCGATCCAGTCGCTGAATCCGTCCCGATCGGTATCCTTGCCGAGGGGATCGGTATGGAAAATATTGATTTCATCCGCATCCTTGATCCCGTCGCCATCGCTGTCGGCTGCTTGAGCAGATACGGTCCGGGGAATGACGGATAAAAAAATTATTGCTGATATTAAAATCTTTTTCATGCTAAACTGTTGAACAGGTCCAAATATTTATCGGCAGCCGCATCCCAGCTATATTCTTTCGCTTTGATTGCGCCCCTGGCGGAATATTCCTGCCTTAGTTCATGGCAGGCAGCCAGACGGCCGATTGCTTCGGCAATTTCATTGCTGTCCGCCGGATTGACCAATAATGCCGAATCTTTAAGGATCTCAGCCATGCTGGAATTTTGGCCGGCGATTACAGGAATATTGCAAGCCATTGCTTCGAGCGGCGGAAAACCGAAGCCCTCATAAAATGAAGGATACAACAGCATCAGCGCTTGGCTGTAAATCGCCTTTTTTTCATTCCTGCTTATATAGCCGGTTAATATTATATCATCCCTGTATGCCGAACTGTGCAGCTTTTCGTAAAAATGGCTGGTTTTCCAGCCCGGCGCTCCGGCTATGACCAGCTTCAGTTCCCGGAACGACTTATTCTTCTGCCTGAAAATTTCATAAGCCTCAATCGCACCTACGGTATTCTTTCTCGGTTCTACCGTGCCCAGGCAGAGGATATATTTATCCGGCAAATCGTATTTCAACTTAATGCTCTGCCCGGTTTCAGGTTCTTGGCCGGAAAAAGTACCACGGTCGATGCCAGAATATATCACCTTTATTTTTTCGGGCTTGATTCGATAAAGCTCGACTATGTCATTTTTTGTGTTTTCGCTTACCGCCACCACTCTGCCCGCTTTTCTCAATATGCTTCCAACACCGAGAGAATT
>CAZAFZ010000029.1:2944-8937 GCA_964484745.1 uncultured Gammaproteobacteria bacterium
CTGTACCTTTTGGCGGGCTCGGGATGAAAAATAATTCTTTTTTTGGAAAAATACTCTTTAAACCGCAGGAATGAAAGGTCATGCACGGTAATAATTGCCTTGGAAAAATTTTCCAACGCTAAAAAATTGAGGTTTGGGGCGAAAAATATATCCGTCTTGAGCTTTTTATCCAATTTAGGAAATCGGAAAAATCTAAGGGTAAAATGATTCAGTATATTCGGAGTCCGAAAACGCCGGTAATGAAAATGCATATTATCTATTTCGCCGGCGGTTCCGGCTGTACGTTTAAACGCATTGCTGTAAAGATAATATTCATTGGAACGGTCGCGCTCTGCCAATGCATTTAAGAGATTATCGACATATTCTCCTACGCCGCTGTGAATCGGGCCGGATAATGATCTGATGTCAACCCCGATCCTCATATTGCCCGTCTGAGATAGTGCTTTTCCCTTTAAATAACCTGAATTCACGTTCGACATACTCCATGAATTCCGCTTTAAACCTTTCTTTGGAAAACTTCAAGGCATGTTCCCTGATAATGCCCTGGTCGAAATGCATTGATTCGAACTTTTCGACCGCTTCCGCGACCGCTTGCGCATTTTGCGTATCGAAGAACATGCCCGTTCTGTTCTCGATAACGGTTTCGGTAGCACCGCCTTTGCGGTAAGCGATTACCGGTCGTCCCGCAGCCATTGACTCGACGGCGGTAATGCCAAAGTCCTCTTCTTGGGGATAGATGAAAGCCTTGGAATTCATGTACAATTGGGCCCTGGTTTCGTCCGAAACCCGGCCTAAAAATTCTATATTCCTGGAATCTGCCGCCAGCTTGATGAGTTTTTCGAATTCAACTCCGTCCCCGAATATCTTCAAGGGTTTTCTGTTTTCCATAAAGGCTTGGATGACGATATCGAATCTTTTATAAGCGGTTAATCTGCCGCCGATCAGATAATACTCACCGGGATCGCGGGATAAGTCGAACAAATCGGTCTCTACGGGAGGATAGATGACGTCGCTTGTCCTGCGGTAATATTTGCCGATTCTGCCTTTAACCGTATCGGAATTAGCCAAAAACAAATCCACCCGGTCCGCGGCCAGCCGATCCCACATTCTGATATAATTCAAAACCAGGGAAGCGATCTTTTTGACGAATTTATTATATCTGAGTTCGTTGATGTACTGATGGGTATAATCCCATAAATATCTGGTGGGAGAATGGCAATAGCAGATATGCAGAGTATACGGTGATGTAATTACGCCTTTGGAAAATGCGCTGCTTGAAGATATCACTAAATCGTAATGATTTAAATCGAAAAATTCCACCGCCATCGGCATGAAGGGCATATACCATTGGTAATGCTTCACGCCGCCGGGCAAGCGCTGGATAATCGATGTTTCAATCGTTTTATCGAAAAAATGCTTATCTACATGCCTTTTTTCATACAGCAAAGTATAGATCGGCGCGCGCGGGAAAAGCTCGGAAAAGCATTTCAGCACTTTTTCGGCTCCTCCGTCCTGTGCCAGATGGTCATGGATAAGGGCCACCTTCATAAATAACAAGCTCCGAATTTGCAGATTTTATCCGAATGGCCCAAATTAGCACATCCGAATTATACTACAAAATTGGAATTATATTTAATACAAACGTAAGTTAAATGTTTTTGTTGATTTATTTTCGAAATGGCAATGAAGTGTTTTTCAAATCTTAATTCGTATTCATTCTGCCTTTCTCGACCTCAGTACTGCCCAGGGCGTTCTCAGTAAAATGGTAATATCCAATAGCATGGTCCAATTTTCGATATAATAGGTGTCCAGTTTAACCTCATCTTCAAAGGAAAGATCGCTTCTGCCGGAGATCTGGGCTAAGCCGGTGATTCCGGGCTTTAAGGTCAATACCTTTTTATGGTGATGTTCGTATCTGGCAACTTCTTCCGGCAAATGCGGCCTGGGGCCGACCAGGCTCATATATCCGAAAAAAACCAAAAAAAGCTCAGGCAGTTCATCAATGCTGAATCTGCGGATAAACTTGCCGACCCTGGTTATCCTCGGATCATCCTTGATTTTGACCATCGGTCCGTCACTCCTGATATTCCTGTCCGCCAACTCATTATAGCGCATACTGTCCATTCCGTCGATCATGGACCTGAATTTATAGTATTTAAACGGCCTTCCTCCCTGCCCGATGCGGAAAAGCCCGGTTCCGTCATCGCGCCTGGAAAAAAAGACCGGTCCGTAAGAATCAAGCTTGATGGCAATAGCGGTTAAAATCATGATCGGGCTGATCAGTATTATCAGCAGCGCCGATACCGCCATGTCGAACAGGCGCTTCCATATCCTGCCCCAGCCTTCCAGCGGAGTTTGCTTGGCTTCAACGATCGGGATCCCGGCAATTTCCGACACTTCCGTGCGCAGGACTTTCGTCCCCAGCAAGTCCGCGGCATATTTAAATGTTATGTGGTTTTCATCGGCAAAATCATACAGTCTTAAAAGCTCGGCGCTCGACAAGTTCGGATCTGCTTGGATAATCTCGTCCACCTCGTTCTGCTTGAGGTAATCGGCCAGCTCCTGGCGCGTATCCATGTTGAAATCCCTGAGCCTTTTCACTACTCTGTATCCGTATTTTCTGTATTTTGAAAATTCATGCATCAAAACATCGCTGGACCTGCTGAGTCCGACCAGAACAACCTTGTGAACGCCGATATCGAATTTAAAAAGCTGGCGCTGGATGGAGCGCACGGCGCTGCGCGAGATGGTAACGTAAACAATCGATAATATCCAGGCGGCTAGCACTATAAAACGCGAATCGAATAATTCGCGCCTTAAAAAAATAATAATTACTATCATTACCAGCCCCGTTGAGCATGCTAAAAAAATCCCCATGAATTCCCTGCCAAATCCTTTTATTGCGCCCTTGATCCTGTAGAGCCCTGAAAATGCGAAAATTATTATCCACAACAAACCGATAGGCAAAACGATTTTCAAGTAGCTTTCCAGCGTCAGATCGAAAATTACCGGCCTGATGCTGGTAGCGAATTCCGTATAACGCAGAAAATATGCCGAAATCGCCGCCATGACAAGCATAAGAAAATCAAGCGGCACCAGGATAAACGAAAAAAATAGCTCGTTTTGCTTCATACTATTTGAACCAAGGCGAGTATTCTCGCCCCATTTTGAGTAAATGCTGACATGGCCACAGCAAGCCGTAAGCCGGATTCTGTTTTCAGAACAAGTTAAAAAATTAGCTGGTTCTTGTCGGCCATTTATCTGGTCCGCGCGGTTTCCCGCGGGATCTTGCGGGCCACTTTCCTTATCCCGTTTTAGAAAACGGAATAGTTTGCCCTTGCTCCGGGCAGGGTTTACCATCCTGGCTTTTCGCAAAGCCGGAAAGATTGTAGCCTTTTATCTAGAACAAAAGACATCAATCAGCTTTTCACCTTTTGTCAACGCTCCGCGATGGAAATTCTAAAATCAAACCGTTTGGGATTTAGCATTTTGAATTTAGGGTTTCCAATGCGAAGCGCCGGCTAGTATTGTCTCTGTGGCACTTTCCCTCCCCGGCTTTGCCGGGGGGTGGGCATTACCCACTACCCTTGTCGTTCCTGCCTATTCCACATAATTAATTAGCAAAATACGCGGAACGGGAGTCCGGACTTTCCTCCCTGAATTCCTGAAGAATCCAGAGCGGCCGATCGCTTGCTTTGGCCATGTCAACGTTCATATATCTTAATTTTAAGCAATTTTCATTTAAATTTCAAGCAAAGCAACAATAACACTTTTTTTGCAAAGTGTCAACCTTTCTTGATTATATGGCTGAACCTTGTTGATTCACAGCACAACTTTGCTGGAGTAAAAGAGAAAGATTGAATAATTTATTTTGCATTAAAGCCCATTTACAATTTTTGGCCGCTAACAGATTGACATATATTGAATAATATGCCACAATAAACAATCAGTAATAAAACTGACAGGTCAAGCTTTGCTAAGGAGGGTACGATGACAAGGGCAGAACATCTTCAAATGTGCAAGAAAGAAGCCCTCAAGTGCTTAGAAAATGGCAGTCTTGAGCTCGCATGGAGTACAATGATAAGCTGTTTAAGCTTGCATGATGAAACCAGCGGACACTGTGCAATCCAAATCGGAATGGATTTGATTGTTTCAAAAAATCTGAAAACGAAGGAGGAAATGAAAATATTTATCGAAGGATTCAACTGACAATCGGCTTTCCAAGCATATTTTAAGGCAGCATGGATAATGCTGCTTTTTTTTAAAAAAAATTTTAAAAAAATCGAGAATTATCTCATTTTGCTCTTTCACGGAATCAGTTACACTGTGTTTTAAAATGTAAAGGGTTACATTTCTTTAGCCGCATTCTCCAGGTGGAAGGTGCTCCTTTTCGGACGCCATTCCTGCGAGTTGCTTGGTTAAATCCAGTCTACCGGCATGGAATGTTAGACTTTTTTTGATTTGAAAAAATAGCAAAGGCGAAACGGAGAGGTGAATTCCGTTTTTTCAAAAATCCTTATTAAAAGAATAATAAAAAAACATAGGGGATTACTGAAATTAAGAACGATAATTTAATTTGGCTGACAATAAATAATCCTGCGCTATATAGCATAATTCTCCCCAGTGAAATCGGTATTTCTCTAAAAATTACAAAATCCTCTATATGGTTATTTTTAGCGTTAATATAAAAAATTGAATTGAATGGCACTGATATCAGGGCGCTTAAAAATCCAGCCAAAATGCTTAGCATATAAAAAGATACCTGATCAATTGATAGATATCTTCCGATCCAGACCACGATCATGACAATCGCGCCAGCGCGTAAAAACATTTTTTTATCAATTCGACTGGAATATTTGCCGACCAGTAAAGTAAAAATTGCCGTCCCAAGGCCGAGAAAAGTTGCCAAAAATCCAATTGACAGAATATTGTTAAAAGTCAGAAATAAGAATATGGGCAAGATATATGCTTCAACCTCGCTTGATATTCCTAAAAATAATTCGGCAACAAAATATTTTTTGTAGCGTTTGGCATAATCAATGATTCTACTGAAATTAATTTTAACTTCTATCGGTATTTTTCCAACGAATAAAAACGCGATAATTGAAATGAAATAAATAATTCCAGCGAAGATAAATAAGGCCTTAAATCCGAGCAATGAACTTATGCCAGCTCCGATTAGCGGGATTACTGTCCCAACCAGACTTGGAAATGCAAAAAGTTCGCTAACGTGCTCACCAATCTTCTCGCTTTCCGCACTTTTAGCAAACGCGACGTGCAGCGGAAACCAGTAAAAAGCGACTTCAATGGCACTTAAAACTGAAACCAAATAAAAAAATCTTGGCCAAGTTTTTAGATTGTAAAGCAAAAATAAGTTTAGCGCTAAAAATAACAACCTAATAAACAAGGTTCTAACCAATCCAAAATTTTTGGCAAGCCAGCTGGCAACAAAGAAAAAAATTAGAATTAAAAAATTGTTAATAATGTAATAGATGAAAATTTGCGGCACTGAATAGCCTATGGACAAAAAATAGATTGGTATAAATATTCCTACAAGTCCTCCAGCCATGCCATCAATTGACTGCATTGCGTATATTGCAAACCGCCAATCTTTAAATTTGTCCAAAATCTTTTTTATTTTCATACGATCAATTTTTTCCGTGGCTTCCCGGAGCAGAAAAAATTCCCTTTAACCCCCTGTTAATTATTTTTTAAAAATCAAATAAAACAGAACTGAGACAAGGAATTTATTTTTGTACGACTACTGCGATAAATGCTTGGGTGCGTGGGGTCATGCGTGGGGTCAGGTCTTGCTATTTGATTTTTTTGGTTTGAAATATCTTATGCCGTTGAAAATTCAAGACCTGGCCCCGATCCTTATCAAGAATAAAAAAATAGAATTGGGCGGGGAGGCTATAACGCAGCCTCCCCGTTGATGCTTGTTAAGCGCCTTGGGAACGAAAATTTGACCAGAGCAAGAGAAAGAGCAGGAC
>CAZAFZ010000030.1:0-8841 GCA_964484745.1 uncultured Gammaproteobacteria bacterium
AAAATAAGCCACAGACGCTCGGGGGCAGGATCAAAATCCTTTTCACCCCCTGGAAGCTATAGGAGAATTTCATGAATAATTTCCAAAGGTTTTTGGTAAATGTACTCGGAATTCCAGCAGGCACCGCGCGCATTATCACCAAAGCGCAAGGCTGGACCATATATTTTCTTTTAATTGCAGTCCCTGCGGCCATTTTCCTTTCGGTAACAATAGCAGCGATCGGCGGGGGAACGCTGAACCTGGTCATCAGCTACCTGTTGCTGGTTGTGATGCTTGTCTTAGCTACCTGGCCGGAAGTTTTAATGGCGGTCATTGGCCTTGGGGCAGCATCAAACCCCAATGACCCATTGGCCGGAATCCGAACCGAGCTTAACCGCTGGATGAATAATTTTGTCTTGACGGTCATGCTGGTGGTGGCTGCTTATTTCTACCTGCTGGGCACCTTGCCTATCGGGAGGAATTATACCAACATCATCAGCGTGGTCATGGGCGCGATCGTTCTCGCGCTCCTTTCGGTCAAAGCCGTCATCGCGCGCAAACTGATATTTGCCTATGCGGTTTGCGTTATAACCTTAGGCATCGGCGGCATGATCGCGCCGGAGCTCTTTTACAAGACCTTCGGCTTTGATCCTGTGCCATTTTTATCATTCAATGCGGCGGACTACCGGTATGCCCGCATCAAGGGCATGCAGCATGAGGCTGAGGTTGCGGAAAATAACCGGCGCTTGGCTGAAATCGAAGCTAAGTATGAACAGGGGATCCCCCTCTCTTTCCAGGATGAGCAGTTCCTCAGGCAGTATGCGGAAAAAAATTCCATGGCAGGAAAAGTCCGCAAATTAATGAGTGAGAACAAATCCCACTATGATCCGCTGAGAGAACTGGTGCCGACCCAGCAACATGACGTAGGCAGATATCCCGTAAAACTCAAAGCGGGCCAGTGGACGCCGTACTGGATAAAAATCTCTTCGTCCATGAAATTGAGGTATGATACCGAAAATACTGATGGGCGATATATTCGGCTATATTCAGATGGCCAAAAAATATATGGCAAAAACGAAGCGCCATATATGCCTGAAGTGAAATTCAGGATTTATGCCATCACGGATCAGGACATGACTCTCGTCATTAATCCTGAATCGTAATTACTCGCTTTGTACATTATAGGAGGAGCCAAGTCTCCTCCTTTTTTAATTTTTAAACTATGTTATAATTAATATATATTATTTAAACTCTATGAAAAAATATAATTCTTCAATCTTAATTATTATTTTTGTAATAATTCTGATATTAATAGCAACGATTGGGAATAATTGTCTTGCTCAAGGAACGACGGGCGGATCATCCGTCAAGCTCGAAGATCCGCTTGGGAACAAGCCCCCACAAGTCCTCATCGGCCAAGCCATCAACGGCGTTCTCGGCCTGGTCGGCTCTATCGCCCTGGCCATGTTCATCTACGGCGGTTTTACCTGGATGCTTAGCAGCGGCAAACCAGAAGCAGTAACCAAGGGCAAGAACATCCTGACCTGGTCGATCATCGGTATGGTTGTAATTTTCTCCGCCTATGCCATCATACAATTCGTCTTCAAAAATGTCCTGGGCATGAACTAATAATCATTAAATGATATAATCAAAACCACTGGCTGATATTGCCAGTGGTTTTATAAAAATTATTTATGTTGCGAGTTATGCGACCAACAACGCTGCCCCTATCGCTCCGGCATTGTCCTTCAATTTACTCTTTAAAATAATAATCTCTTTTGCTTCCGGCGCTGCGATAAATTCCTTCATGGCCTTCTTGGCTTGTTTTAAAAACAAGTCGCTCGAGTAAGAAACGCTGCCGCCGATAACTATCGCTTCCGGATCGATCAAGTTTACGATATTGGCGAACGCCATGCCAAGATAATCGCCAAACTCGCGATAGGTCTTTTCAGCCAGCACATCGCCCCGGTATGCTTCTTCGGCAACCTGCATCGGATTGTTCTGGAATAATTTATGAAAGGCGTTTTCCAGGTCTATTTTGTTTTCGAAATTTATCAGCATATGGCCGGGTTCGCCTGCTCCGCCGTGCACGCCGCGGTATGCCTCGCCGTTGATCCACCAGGCCCCTCCGATTCCGGTGCCGACAATTACACCAAAAACATTTTTATGCTTCATGGCCGAACCGGCCAAAACCTCGGCCCGCGTAAAGCAGTTAGCGTCATTATCTATGAAAACCGGCAACTCCAGTTTTTTTTCAAGATCGGAGATTATCGGCATATTATTGATGATAGTAAGATTCGGGGAGTTGGTGACGATTCTTTTATCGAAATTGATCGTACCGGCGACGCCGACGCCCAGGCCTGAAATTTTTGCCTGGTCTTTTCTGGCGCGCTCCAACAGCGGTTCAAGCAAGGCGTAGAGCATGATTAAAAGATGCTCATATGTATCCTTGGGCGTAGCAAGGACAAAATCGGCAACTGCCTTAGAGCCGTCAAAAAGGACCGCTTTCATGTTGGTCCCGCCGATATCAACTCCGATCTTATATTCTAAATTTTTCTTGGGCATATAATTTAATAATTTTGAATATTGAGTTACGAATTTTTCCCGAATCGCAAAGCGAATATTCGGGATCCCGTTTACCAAGGAATTATAAGCAATGGGAGAATCAATTTTCAATGTCTTAATTCTTCAATGCGTATAAACACAATTCAAATCTACAAAAATACAATCAATTTTTAATTTAAAATAACTTCTTAATGGTTTAATTTAAAAATATTCTTAAATCCTATATCTTATATTTTTATTCTCGAATTTTTTCATTTTAATTGTTTTGCGTTACGAGTTACGCGTTGTGGGTTGCGAGTTTTGCGTTATGCTTCACGCTTTTTCTCTGCGAATAGCAGCTTCGCCTTGTCCCAAAAACTGCTGTCCTGGTTTTTGGCCTTTTCCCAATACCAATATTCCACGCCCCACAAATAAAAAGTCTTGAAGCCGGCCAGCCGGGAAAACTCCAGCATCTCGTTGAATTTATCGTAGCTCATAGTCTTGTCGCGCTCCTCCTTCGGGACAAACTGGTAATCGATGGGGGTCCATGGCTCGGCCGCCAGCTCGATCACGATCCAGTCCTTCGGATGTGCGAATAGGGCCGTTATATTCTTCTTATAATGGAAAAAGGCCGGAGAAATCGGATAGTGGATATAGGCGCCAAGTTTCTTGGAATATGTATCGCGGTACATTGTCGTTCCGAAAATATCCGCCCGCTTGGCAGCCTCAATCCAGAAAGAAAGCTCGCCAGAATCGGTAACGACTATCGGACGGCTGTCCAAGCGCTTGGTTAAAGCGATCTCTTGATCAAGCACGCTTTTGTCAAGTTTCGGGCAATCGCCGAAATGAGGCAAAAAGGGTTCATTTTCGATTTGCCAGGCAATAATTGTTTTATCGGACTTATACCTGGCAATAGTTTCTGCGAGATAATCGTATAAATGATCAGCCCTTTCCCCGGCAGGCAGGTCCTTGGCCCAAGCCGGGTAATGGCATTCGGGCCAGCGCGGCAGCCTGGCGCCCATGGCTAGAATAACCTCTATGCCGTTTTGCCTCGCGATTTCGAGCTGCCAATCAATATCGCTGAAATCGTAATTTCCGCTTTGGCTTTCAATATCGTCCCAATAGGCGACCAGTCGCAGTTTTTTGACCCCCAGTTCATTAACCATAGCCAGATACATTTGCTTCCAGTCAAAGCCGAGGTCAGCCGCCCTTTTTTTGGAAAATGTCAAGCCATAGGCAATTTCATTCTGCGGATAAACCGTTCCACTTCCCAAAAACCAAATAACAAAAATAATAACAATAATAAAAATGCAGGAAAACGAATATACGATTTTCCTCCTTAAGGTAAGCATGAGTATTATATCTTATGGACTGATCGTAGTGTTAGTGATATAGCCGGCCTGATATATTACGAATTGGGCTATACCCCACGAAGCAAGTATGATAATTATACCGATAATCGCATTCTTGATCTGGGCCTTTGCCTCATCGACGGTTTTCGTATCACCCCTGGCTGTCATCCAGCGGAAACCCGCCCACAAAATATAAACCATTAATAGCAGGGTAATAACCGATAGAAATATTTGGATAATCCTGACGATAACCATCCGCAAATCGATGGGATCGGTGGTTCCGTAAACATCGCTGCCTACCTTATCCAGGCCTCCCTGCTTTACTTTTTCCAACAGAGAGCCCGCGGAGGCGTTCTCGATGTTTTGGAAAATAACAAGGCTTACGATGCAAACCAAAACAAACACTAAAAATACCAGATATTTCAATCTTTTGGTTTTTGCCACTCTTTTTTCGATAAAAAAACTGTTTTTATAGCCGATCATATACTTATCCACTTTTACATGATAATGTCAATAATATATCTATATTATATAAAAATATGGCAAGAAATACAATTTTAATGGTAAAATAAAAGTGCGATGCCAATATACTAATGCATACTAATAAAGTCTTAACAAATATACTAATATAAGTATTTGTATATTTGCATCGGTTTTAAATTTGTATAATTAGTATAAATTCGTATATTAGCATCGGTTACTATGAAGCTTTCCACCAAAATTGCCTATAATACATTGGTTCAACTAATCGGCAAAGTATTATCAACCGCGCTCGGTCTGGCTGCCATGGCCATGATAATGCGGTATTTGGGAACTTTCGGCTTCGGCGAATACACGACCATTATTACTTTCCTGTCATTCTTCGCAATAGCGGCGGATTTCGGATTGACCCTGGTTACAGTCCAAATGATCAGCCGGGAAGGCGCCGATGAAAACTATCTGCTCGGCAACCTTTACGCTTTCAGGCTGTTTTCAGCCGTGGCTATGCTGAGCCTGGGTCCGATCGCGATTTTCTTTTTTCCCTATTCGGCCAGCATAAAGGCCGGAGCCATTCTGGCGGCATTCACTTTTCTCTTCCCCGCTCTAAACCAAATCCTGATCGGATTGTTCCAAAGAAAGCTGCGCATGGACAAAGTTGCCCTGGCCGAATTGGCCGGGCGCGCCGTTCTGATTGCCGGAGTTTTTTTGGTAATTTTCTACGGTTTCGGCTTGAACGGAATAATCATCGCATCGGCCGTTGCAGCATTCTTCAACTATGCCCTGCTGCACAGGTTTTCCTTGCGTTTCGCAAAGATTAAGCTGATATGGGATTACAGAGTCTGGCTGTCTATTTTTCAAAAATCCTGGCCGATAACCATTACCATCGCCTTTAATCTGCTTTATTTGAAAACCGACACGCTGATCCTCTCCCTGGTCAAAAATACGGATTCGGTCGGATTATACGGGGCGGCTTACAGGATCATCGACGTGCTCAGCACGGTGCCTTTCATGTTCGCAGGAATCATCATGCCTGTTCTTACGCACAACCATTCAATCGGCAAGCGCGATGAATTCAAGAATATTTTACAGCGTTCCCTGGATATTATATTCATGCTTGCCTTGCCGCTGGTGGTTGGTACGCAATTTGTCGCCGGAAACATTATAGAATTGGTGGCTGGGCCCGAATTTGCGCCGGCAGCCGGCGCTTTAAGGATTCTGGTTATCGCCTGCGCCATGCTCTTTATCGGCTGCCTGCCGTCCCATGCGATAGTGGCGATCGACAAACAAAAAAAGGTTATCCCGGCTTATATCTTTACTGCGGCGACTTCGATTATCGGATATTTGATTTTCATACCGGCCTATTCCTATACCGGCGCAGCCTGGGTAACGGTTTACAGCGAAGGGATGATCGCGGTATTGATGTTCTCCGCCATAAAAAAATACACGGATTTTCGGCTTAATTTAAAGGTCTTTTCCAAAACATTGGCAGCTTCACTGATCATGGGGGCCGGCTTGATTATCATGCAAGGCAAACCCCTGGCGTTTTCCTTGCTTTTAGGCTGCATTATATATTTTATGTTTCTCTATCTGCTTGGCGGCATCAAAAAAGAGGAACTGCTTGAAATTATTAAATGGCGATAAAATGGACGGGCAAAAAACAATCCTATTCATAAGTTCCGAAGCGAAGCACCCTGCTTTGATGCTGTCGCTTATAGCTGAGCTTAAAAAAACCGGCTACGATGTCGAGTTTATCGCCGGAAGCAAGAACAGCCGCAAAATGCTTTGGGATAAAAACATTCCGGCCGGCCTGGTTGTTATGCCGAAGATAAAAAACATTTATACCTGCCTGCTGGCCTTGGCCGCTTTGCCGTTCCGCCAAATCGCTTATTTTTTGCGCCTGGCCAAAATAAAAAAATCGTCCAAGGTCCGGACCGCCATCCTTATCGGCCTGGCCGGAAAAATTCTTTTTACCCGCATCTTGAAAATATTGGGCTTTAAGATCTATTGGATTGAATGGCCGAATACCGAATTCGCCAAAATGAACTTCCTTTGCCGGCTTTTCTATGCATACTGGCTAAAAAAAATCGGGGTCCTGGCTTTTACCGGAAGCACGGCCAATGCTTTAACGCGTGCCTTTCCGCATGCGCGCGCGAACGTTTTGCGCCTTTCTTTGGTGCCGGATGCCTACCGGCGCCAGGATTCGATTTTCGACAATATCGCCTCCCGCGACAGGTCAAAATACCATAAAAAATTTTTTACCGTCGGAACCGTTCTCGGCAGCCACTCCCAGCGCAATCTTGAACTGCTGTTCAGCGCGATCCAAAAAAGCCTGGATTCCGCGCCGAATATCCAATTGATTGTCATCGGCGAAATTATAAACCGGCGCGAGTCGGCCTGGCTCGCCAAAAAAATGGGGATAGACAGCGTGGTCTGGTTCGTAGGCGAACAAAAATTTTTAGGCAAATGGCTGGATAGCTTCGACCTGTTCGTGGCCATAGTCAACGATCCGGATCTTGACGAAATCGATACTGTCCTGCGGGCAATGTCCTTTTCACTGCCGGTAATCGCGCCGTCCGGCAAGGGTTTTGAGGATTTTATCGTGCCGAACAAGAATGGTTCACTTATAGAAATGGATAACAGCGAAATGCTGGCGCGGCAAATAATCAAACTTTATCAAGACAGGCGCTTATGCGCTTTTTTAGGGCAAAATGCCAAGGCCCATATTGACAGCTTCTGCAACTATGATAAGATGCTCGATAGTTTCAAAGCGATCTTTGAACATCAAGGAGGAACCCATACCGGCCAATAAGCTCCGGGAAGGCCGAATGCAGTTCGTATTATTGGAAATGAATTATTGCGTAATTATTGACAGCTATCCGAGGCTAGCCGGAATAATTCTGGAATTTCCCGGACAAAAAACATTTTTAATTTTTTGATGATGACAATGAATACAAAAAGCCCCCTCCGGAGGGTATAAAACTGAATTCCGTTTTTTGAAAAATCGGATGACGCAAAACCTTTTCCGCAAGCATCGCAAGAAGATATGGAAAGGCTGGGTGGTGAAAATCGGCCATTTTAACGGAAGCTGAAATTATGGCTAGAGGAGAAAAACATGCGCGAAATCATTCTTCGGGAATATCCTACCTTGGGAGATCTGATAGGTTCCATAAATACCGCCCGGGAAGTAACTTGTGATTTATGCGGTAAAATCCATAAGCACACTCATGATCCCGATTGCTCGTACTATAAAAACAAAGAAGGCGATTGCAACTGCGACCATCTTAATGAAATTCTGAACATAGCCGGACTGAATATCGTCAATAAATGCTGCGGGGCAAAACTGATGGAAATTATCGCCTGCCTGATGGGTTCAATTGCCAGAAATATTGCACCGCTCCTTAAAAAATATTCCGCTACCATTTCAAATGTTGCGGCCCGGCTCGCTCCCCAGGAACAATGGTGCGTATTCAGGCAAAGGGGTGGTCCAACAATGCTTGGGATTTTATTCGGCGTGGTTTCCAGCCGCGGCTTTCCGGAACTTCTAATTATGGGTGTTGACAATAAGCTATACCAATACAGTCCGATCGGCGACATATTTTTCATATTATATGAAGATAAAGAAACAGCGTTAAATGAATTTCAAAAATTGATAAATCCTGGAAAATAAAAATTTATGCGCTCCCCCGAAGGGGCGCATTTGAATTTATGCTATAATAAGATTATGGAAAAAATTAAAATTATAAAAGATAGCGCGGGGGAAAGACTGGATATTTTTTTGATTGCCAAAATAAAAAATACGTCAAGAAGCCAACTGCAAAAGCAGATAAAAGCAGGCCGTATTTCGGTTAACTCGAAAACGGTCCTTCCCCATTATTTTCTTAAAAAAAATGACATTATCGAAATTAAGGATGCATCTCCCGAAAAAAAAGAAAATATAAAAATAAAGGAGGAAAAAAATAATAAGTTGCGAGTTGCGAGTTGCGAGTTGCGCGGCATAATAATCCAAGATACCCGGGACTATCTTATTGTCAACAAGCCTGCCGGCATTTCCGTCCATGGTGCTACGCATATGCGGGAAACAACCCTGGTCGAATTGATCTTGAAAAAATATCCGCTAATCGCCAAGGTCGGCTACGATCCGGACCGTCCGGGAATTGTCCACCGGCTCGATAAAGATGTCAGCGGAATCATGGTTATCGCCAAAACCCAGGAAGCTTTTGACAGCTTGGCTGCGCAATTCAAAACTCGCTCAATTGAAAAAAAATATACCGCCTTGGTCTATGGTAAAATTGATAATGAGGAAGGCATGATCGACTTTCCGATTGAACGGGCGGCTAAAGGCTTTAAGATGGCGGCCCGGACCAGAAGCCAGGGAGGGAAAAAATCCATTACCGAATTCAGGGCGATAAAAAAATTCATCAATTACACACTCCTGGAAGTCAGGATCATAACCGGCAGAACCCATCAGATCAGGGTCCATCTTTCA
>CAZAFZ010000031.1:0-8793 GCA_964484745.1 uncultured Gammaproteobacteria bacterium
GCCACCTTATTATAGGAAAATCCCGGAGGTAAAGACATGGAATGCGGCCAAGCCATTGCGGAGAAACGCCCCTTACAAATCAGGGCAATACACTGCCCGCTCTTTATCTGAATTGATAAGGTTTTTTTATTTTAAAAACTGCCGCACAGAGGGGGCAGTCATATTAATCTTGCGGCGAGGATGTCCGCGCTTGACAAAAAAACGAAGGTTAAGATATTTTGATGGTAATACCCAAGTCATGGGAGTACCGCTTCACGAAATTGCCGAGCGCTCGTGCAGTCAATCGCTCAATGTTCGGACTCGCGATATCTATAATGTATTCAAAATTCATTAACAAGCTGCCGATCGCTTGGGCTTCGGAGTCGCCGAAACCGAACAATTCTAAGCCATTGAAATTTGATTCAGCGCATACGGTGCCTTTTTTCATTTTAATTTCAATCACCATCGTCATCCCTGCCTTTTGCTGGAAATTTTAAAAAATTTTTTAGGGTTTGGATCAGCTTGGCCATGGCTTCCTTGTTATTGCGGTCAATAATCCCGCAATATTCCTGCCAACAAAGATCAGTGGCCGATTCAAAGAGTTTGGTTCGGTTTTCCGGATCATCTTGGGAAAACCCCAGCTTTTTCATAGCCTGGCAGATATATTTACCCAGGCCGACGCCGTTCAAGGAATTCACATGGCGGTTGCTCGAGCGAGTAGCTGCTCTTTTTTCAAGAAATACGATAATGGCAAAAAAGAGAAGGGGAACATCGCTTTTATAGCCTTTTTTCTTTAAATATTTCGTATTACTGCCGGCAACAACGGATCTGATAAGTTTAACGAGCATATCCTGCACCTCCAAAAAGGTTCTTTTTAATACGAATTTTAGTATATCATTTATTACCGGTATTGTCAATTTACAGCAAAATTATACCGAATTATGTTTATGCCCGGATATTGCTGGCTAATAATGCTTTTGCTAATCTATCCAGCCGATGGGCGCTCTTCTGTACCATAAAGGAATGTGTGATGGAAAAACGACCATTGCCAAACGTTGAAATTTTTTTCAGCTCAAATACCAGGTAATATTTCTCGAATATCTATCTGACAGATTTTCTGATGCTTGAATTTATCAAAATAATAGTATGAAAAACGGATTGGACGGCAACGATGAATATAATATTAATTATTAAATTTTCCCAGGCGCCGATGATAATATCAAATAAAAATATTATTCCGTACAAAATAAAAAAACTTCTGATCTTTTTTGATGGATAAAAAAAGATGATTGCAGCAGTTGCATAAAAAAGGCAGCTGAAAATGAAGCCTTCGATATATTCCGGATGTTTTGGCGACCAAAATCCGGAGCCTATCCTTCTGCCTATCGCCATTTCATAAATCTCGCCGAACAAAGGAGTGGAAGCAAGGGCCAAGGCAACAAAAACAACAGGCAGCTGCCGCTTACTCTTCATACTATAAAAATTCAATTAAATAATTAATGTCTTTTAATATTATACCATATCCTCCGTGCCTGATCGCGCCGTTTCGAAGTAATATCTCAGTATAATTTCCTATGCTTAAAAGATATCTTACTATAGCTTTATTATTGTCGTTAAGTTCATTTGCCTTGGCTGAATTATCGATCGATCTAAGGGCCAGAAACCTATTGACAAGGGTATGTTTGGCATGCTCCGTGGTTATTTCCCCCAATTCATGAAGCTTGATTATATTTTTTATCGTTCCGTCGATATCAGCAACGAGAATAAAGTTTATGCTGCCTGTTGAATAATTTCCGCTCTTATCCCAAGCCTCAATATTAAAAATATGCTGTCCGAAATTAAGCAGCCACGGATCGATTTCATTTGAATCAATTTTTTGGCCATCCAGGGTTGTTTCGATTTTTTCAATTCCGGAAAAATCATCGCTCGCCGCAAAGTCAATTTTTATAGTCTGGCTATCGCCGTATTCCTTTCCGCTTTCAGGGGAAAATATTTCAATCGCCGGCGGGATGCTGTCAATCGGAATGATTTTGCCCGTATCTTCGGCTGTTTCATCAATTATGAGAGAAAAATCCTGCTTGCCATATTCAGCTATCTGTCCTTCATGTTCGCTTTCCTTGATCCCATCGCCGTTGAACAAGCTCACGCTGAGTTTATATTTTCCTTTATCCGTCCCGGTCAGGCCGATAATATATTTACCTCCCTGCGGTTCGGGAATTATTGCGAATTCATAACCTTCATTATAATAAAAAGCTCCGCTGATCTGGTTTACTTGCGCTCCGTCGTCATCCATTCCGATTTTTCTGCCTTCTGGAGAAGTTATGCTGAAATCAGCCGGTGAAAATATGCGGATTAGCAAAAATTTTTCAGCTATATTGCTTCTGATTTCCTTATCAGGCTCATTTCCTGTTAATTCTTGGATTATTGCTTTCTGCGACTCGGTTATGATGCCTGCGTGATCGGATGATATTTTCACTATTTTGGAAGAAAAAAAATCAGCGTTGCTGGTCAGCGGAACCGTGCCATCCCCGAATCCATATTCAAGACCATGGTCCGATAGCGGCAGCCAATAATTTTCAGGGCAGCCATGTTCCCACTTGCCGTCATTGCTGTAAAAATCAACCACCCTGATAGAATTTAGAGTAGAATTTTCTCCGCTATCGGCAATCATATTTATCATTCTGATGCCTTGCAATCTTTCCAATTGTTCCGGCTGATTAAGCAAAAACAGAAAATTATTAACGGGATAGCTGTCGGGATACTCTCTTAACCGTGCTGAATTATGATCGCGCAAATAGTCGTAAACTGGCAGCAAATCATGAATTGATTGCATGGGCAGTCCTCTGACATATTCGTATAATGAAGAATAACCGTTCGCTTCGGCTTCAAGCGCGAATATTCTTTCCATAATTTCATCTTTCAAGTCGATTCCCAGCTCACCTCCTTCCCATGTTAAATACGCTTTGGGGGCTCCTTTGTGCGGGGTTGCCGAAAATATCAACTGGTCGACATCATTGTCGTATTCCCTGCCTTGGACATAAGCCCGCGCGACTAGTCCGCCCATGCTGTGAGCGACCAAATCAACCTTTTGGCAGCCGCAAACGGCTTTGATCTCATTAATTTTTTCTTTAAGCAGCATTGCCGTATAGCCATTGGCAAATCTCCATTGGTAAGGGAACGCGAACAATGTTTTGCCTTCTTCATAACCCGCCATCTTCAATGCTGTCCAAAGATCGTCATACGTATGGAAAATCGGATCAAGCTCCCAGCGCCCTGATATGTTCCAGCTTCCCATTAACCCAGGTATCAATAACACCGGATCCCTTGCTTTTAGCTTGCCGATCCAGGGATCATATTCGATGTTGCCGGTAATTCTATCTCCTTGTCCATCGGAGTTCTGCATTTCATGCCATGGTCCGGTTTCTGAACCCCACCAATTATTTTGCGCCTGGATAGGATTCGCGCATTCTCCTTTGGCCCCAAACTCATTTCCGGCAATTCGGGAATTGACTACTTCAATCCTGCAGTCATCGCCAGCAGTGCCGATTCCCAGCAAATTTTTTTCTATCGTTGTATCTTGAATATTTAATATTCCATTATAAACGCTCAAAGCTCCGAAAATTCCGTATCCATAACCAGCTCTGGCAATATTTTCACTGTTCTTCGAAAGCGTATCGATCGGCGCCATTTCACCGCCATACCTGATAATGGCGTGGTTAATAGTCGTCCGGCCGCCGTCCATGGTCCGAATTCCACCAAAAATATTCTTATCCCTGTCTGGCTGGCAAACGTATCCGTTTTCACCGTAATCATTATCGCAATAAGAGGTTATTATTACCGGATCGTCCTCTGCGCCCGCAATTTCAAGTTCGCCGTAAACCCAGATGCCAAGATTGCCGCCGGCCTTCACCACAGTTCCCGGTTCAATCGTCAATTTTGCCCCCGGCTGGACAACGACCGAACGCCAGTTGATCATAATAGTTCCCATATCGGCTGACCAAAATGTACTGCCGGTTATGTTCCATCCGCCGGAGATATTATAATACGCTTCCGCTGTATCTTTTTTAATGCTTAAATCAATTTTATACGGACCGAATAATAGTACCGCTATTACTGCTAAAAGAATAATCTTTTTCATATTTTTAATTAAAAATAAACATGGCTATATTATCCATGTTTGATTATGAAAAAGATTTGGAAGAATTATAAAATAAAAATAAATTGAACTTGTTTCAAAATCCGCCTTAAGCAATTTTAAGGATTTTTACAAACTTAAAAATTTAGAATTGAGGAAGAATATGAAGGAATCTTCAAATTTTTTAGAGGAAAAGGCGGAAAAAATGTCCGCACTGAATGCGAAAATTTGGCGGGAATTTATGTGCAATGCCTGCTGTTAGAAGCGCCAAGCAGAGCGGAATAACGTCGCATCCCGGACCGGCGTAGATTACGAAGGCGACACGGTCGGATTCATCTGCGTTATAGGGCGCGAAAAGTGCGGCAAAATGCAAGACGATGCCAGGCCCTTCAGGGTGGCTTAAATGGATCCTGCGCGAAGCAAGCCTGCTTTAACCTTTCTTGGGTTCTGGCAATCCTTTGGTCAACAAATGGTAGCCGAACCAGCCGGAAAGGAGCACCAGGAAAATTATAATCCCAAGCAATGTCAGGATGCTGTCAATGCCCGCTGAAGCCAGGGATCCGCCGAAGAGGTTCAGGACCACCACATACGGAATGAATGCGTAACTGATGATAAATATGAATTCTTTGAATTTAAGATCGGTCAATCCGGCGACGAAAGTAACCACATCTGCCGGAAAAATCGGGACCAAATATACTATCCAAAGCACCGATTTGCCCCTTTCACGGAAAAATGCGTCATATTTATCCAGGGCTTTTTTCTTGGCCAGATGTTCTATCAAGGGGCGGCCGAAGCGGCGCGCCAGAAAAAAAGCGATGATCGAGCCGATAATATTGCCGGTATAAGTGTAAATCGCCCCCCAAAAGCTGCCGAAGGCTAAGCCGGTTGAAATTGCGATCAGGAATCCCGGAATCGGTGCGACAATAACTTCCATAATCAAAATGGCAATAATCACAAAAGGCCCCAGCATTCCAAGGCCTCTTAAAAATTCAACAGCGGCTGCCGGCGTTTCAAAAATCGAATCAAGATTGCCGATGACCATTCCGATAATAACCAGCAGACCAAAAATTATTGCCGCATTCCTGAAAAGTATATTTCTCTTTTTACAATAATATATTTTTTCCATAAGCCTTGCCTATATTATAATAGATAATCGATTTACGCTCAAATTTTGATTTTATGTTGCTTTTAAGCTACAATGCCAAAAAATAAGGAGAACCTCATGGCTCCTGTCACCATTATTGCTTCGCGCAATTCCATGAAGGGCGTTGTGCTTAAGGACCAAACAGGTTATTTCTGCAATTTACTGTTTGAACCATGCAGCTACTCCGATAAATTCAAAATTATAGAGGTTTATCGAATCGGAGAAACGTTTAAATTTACGGACTTGCTTAAAAGGGTCGAGGAATTAAAGCAAAATGCTTGCTAAAACGCTCAATCAGGCTGTCCCTTGGACAGCCTTTTTCATGCCTTGAAAAATATTCATTTCTCTGCTATACTGCCTTATTGGTACATTCTATTTCACTAAATCGGAGGCAAGTCAATGCTTGCCCTAAGTCCTGAGGATACCCGGGAATGCATTAAATATATTGAAGAACTCAAAGCTCGGGCGCCGCTGGATTATTTCGGTTTTCATCCGGATTTGGCCGCTAAAAAAATCGAGCAGATTAGAAAAAGGCTTTTCGGCGAAAAAGTCCAAGATGCTTTTGGCCAGAATGCCAGGTTGCGGGATTTTTATAATCCCCTGCATCCCGAAGTCTATATAATACCGCGCAGCCAGAATTTGCGGGTGCTCGATGACTGGAATGACGAAATCGGCCTGGACCGCATTAACTTTCCTTTCAGCTCGACTGATTTCTGCCTAAACGAAGATATTGAGGGAGTTCTTTATGAACTGACCCATAATTCCGCTTTTTGGCGCTTGGCAATGATTTCCCAACTGGCCTATCTGGTCTATCCCCGGGATGACACCTTGAACAAGTATAAGGAAATCTGGTACTGCCTGCCTGCTTTTCCGCACAACCGCGCGCTGCACAGCTTGCCGGTTGCCATTATGGCCTACCTAAAGCTTAAAGAAGCGGGATTTTCCGATGATGTAGTTAACCGGACAGTGCTGGCTATCGGCATGCATGACTGCGCTACGCCGGCCGGCGGGGATACGGCCAAGCGCCTGAACCGGTTCGGCCTGGATGAAGAGGAAAATTTCTCCTGGGTCATCGGCCATCACGGCCTGGATAAAATCTGGGGCAAGAAATTCGGCTTCAAACTGGACGAAGCGGCAGCTATCGTCAAGGGCCAGGGCCGATTCGGACAGCTTTGCAACTATCTGGACCGCATATCCTATGTCGCTTATGACTGTTATTACCTCGGCATGCAAAGTGAAGGGAATATCAGAAGGATCGGCATTCGGCATCCGACCGTCATCGATGTCTGGCAGGATATCGCCCATGACAGCAAGCGCGGAATTTTCTACTTTACTGATCAGCAAAGGCTCTATAATTTCCTGCTGCTCCGGGCCTACGAGCACCAGGAGTTTCTGTTCAACCCGTACAGCCGGGCGCTGGATTTCTATCTTGGCAACAGCATCAAGCGGCTTGCCAGGCTGGGGCTGATCACGCGCGAAGATTTGCTGACCATCAACGACGACCAGCTATACCTGCGCCTGGAAAAAGCTTTTCCGGACGAATTCAAGGCCATACTGACTCCCGGCATCATGAATTGGACCAGGTTCGCTGCCAAAGACGAAATGGTTGCTTTCATTAAATCTATCGGCAGAAGAACCTTTTTTGCCGAACATCTGAAAGGCTTTAAAACCGGCCTGAATTGGCCAGTCCTTTACAACGGACAAATCGTTGAATTGAAAAACGCTATTTCCAAAAAACAGGCGGAAAAGCTGGAAGCCATCAGCGCATCCACCATCGGCTATTACGTTTACTACCTTCCTGAAAAAAAATAACCCGGCAGTTTTGTCGGGTTTTTCTTATTAGCCATAACTTCAAATCTGATCGCCTGACATTGTCCATAACATAAGGAGTTTGCAGACAATAATACAATTTAAAATTTTATTTCTTTCCATCTTTCCTTCTTTTAATCATTTAATTTTTCCATGGCTAATTGACTATGCGACTTTCAGACTTTTAGACTAATTGAATTTTCCGTCAATCCCCGCCCCGCAATACGCGCAATTTCCGCGCCGGTCTTTCCGTTCGATCTGATAGCCGTTTCTTTTAATTGCAATCTCGCCGCATTCTGGGCAAAACGTACTTTCCATGTCAGTGCCCCAGACATTGCCGGCATAAACGTATCTCAACCCTTCTTCTTTGCCGATCTGGTAAGCTTTTTTTATCGTAGACAGTTCGGTGTCCGGCAGATTTTTCAATTTCCAGGAGATGCGTCCGGAGAACGCGCTGATATGCCAGGGAACATTCTCTCCCAGTTCGCTTTTTATAAAGCGGGCCAACTGCCGCAACATTGCCGGGTCGTCCGATAAAGTCGGAATGGCCAGGGTAGTGATTTCAACCCAAACTCCCTCCTTTACCAGCCGCTTGGCATTCTTCAATACCGGATTGAGCCTGCCTCCGCAGTTCTTTTCGTAAAATCCTTCCTCAAAAGACTTGATGTCGATATTTATCGCATCCAAACATCCGGCGACCGAATCCAGCGTTTCGCCGGACATGAAGCCGTTCGAGACCCAGATGTTTTTCAAACCCTGCTCTTTGGCCAGCTTCATCGCATCCAGCGCATATTCCATGAAGATGGTCGGCTCATTATAAGTATAAGATATGCTTTGGCAGCCGGCCTCGAGCGCTTCTTTTACTATTCTTTCAGGCGGCAAATCCATTCCCCAATTCAGGCTTTTGTATAGATCGGTTTCCCCCTTATGCCCGAAGATCTGGGACATATCGAAATTCTGGCAATTGGCGCAGGCGAAATTACAGCCCAGCGTTCCGACCGAAAAAGTGCTGCTGCCCGGCAAAAAATGGAAAAGGGGCTTTTTTTCGACCGGATCGATATTGGCTGCCAAGGCCTTGCCGTACGTTAACAGGTATAATTTTCCTCGTATATTCTGGCGGATGCCGCATTTGCCGGCGGCTCCCGGTCCGATGGCGCAAAAGTGTGAACAAGTCCGGCATTGGATGCTGCCATTTTCTAATTTTTTATAGTTTATGCATTCATGCATATGTTAATAACTTACCATCGGACAATATAAACTTGTAAAAATAATTTAACATAACCAAAAAATTATTTCAATTACCGCTTGATTGACATTTTTATCCCCCTGCCATAAGATTGAGTGAGCTTAGCTAACTTTTCACTCAGGAATTTCGTTGTATCGCGGAGGGATTTTAAGAACCCCTCTCAAAATTGCTTAAGCCATTTTCAAGGATTTTTCGAGCGAGAAATCCGGAAATTGAGGAAGGATAGCAGGACTATTTTGACGAAATTTACGGATTTTAGAGCCGGGGAAAACCGGAAATGAGCCAAAGATTATTTTTGAGATGGATTCTAGTTGCCCAGCCCGTACTGGCAAAACGGGAGTTTTCCGGGCGATGCCGGCGCGCCCGATGCAAAAACGGCAGAAAGAACCTGCTTGAAAACGCTAATGTCTAGCGGCAAAACCCATGCTGGCCCCAGAATCTTACGCGCCGAACAATGCCAAACCCTGCCATCGATTTATT
>CAZAFZ010000032.1:0-8743 GCA_964484745.1 uncultured Gammaproteobacteria bacterium
CTAGGGTGGTGGCGCAAGGGGGAGATGGAGGAACTTTTGATATCGGATTCGGGCTGATCAGCGGAATGTGGGAGCGCGGGGAAAATATCATCTATATCTGCTATGACAACGAGGCCTATGCCAATACCGGAGTGCAGGCCAGCGGAGCGACCCCCTGGGGAGCCCATACGACCACGACGCCCTCCGGCAGAGGAACAACTATCGATGCGATCGGTTCGCATCAAAGGAAAAAGGATATGATTGCCATTGCCCTGGCGCATGGCCTGAAATATGTAGCGCAGACCACGGTCGGCTACCTGCCTGACATAACCAAAAAAGTAAAAAGGGCTATGGAAACCGAAGGTCCGGCCTATATCCAGATACTTTCAACCTGCGTCCCGGGCTGGAAAACCGAAACCGGACAGACCATGTCCATTGCCAGGCTTGCCGCTCAAACAGGCTTATATCCGTCCGTCGAATATACGAATGGCGTTTTGACCGACAAGATCAAAGTTCCCTCGCCCGCGCCGAAAGTCGATGAATATTTGAAGCTCCAGCCGCGGTTCGCCCACCTTTTCAAATCCAAGCAAGGGCGCGAACAGCTTGCTTATATCCAAAGCATAGCCGATGGGAACATAGCAAAATACGAATTGGCATAAATCAATAAAAAAACAGCTTTTACAAAAGCTGTTTTTTTATTATTTGAAAACACCGTTACTGGCAATTATAATCCGTAACCATTCCGGAGCCCATAACGGCGCAAAGCCTGTAGTCGCCGCCGTTATCAAGGGAGGAATAAACGTAAGCGGAGCTGGCATGCGGAAGATCGACCAGATAATCCGAAGAGTCCCGGTCGGCAAATTCCTTGTTAATTTCATCCCAGCAAGTCACGGACTGAAAGCGGCTATCGCCGCAAGGGCCTAAACGATTGACGGGATCGAGCGGTATTTTAATCTTTAATTCACGGGCTAGCTCGTTTTGCCAGCTCGGCCAGACAGAAATTGTCTGGCCTATTAGATATGTTCCTGCGCCAAGCAATGGATAATTGCCGTTTGCAGAACAATATTCATTCAAGGCATATTTCAAGTCATAAAGGTCTGCCAGCCTGCGAGTATCGCGTACAACATCGGCTTTCAGGCTTGAGCAGAATTGATTTGACGGACAATCAGAATCCGTTAAGCACTCCGGCCTAGTTTCGATTTTCAATTCGCACTTTCCCGACTTACAGGCGTAATCTGCCGGGCAGTCGCTGTCTGCAGAGCATAACGCGGAAAATGAATCACAGCTTCCGTTTTCGGCCAGATTGGTATTGAATTTCCAATTCATCAGCAATCTCCCGAAAATATCAACTGTGGAAGCGCGCGCTTGCTGATTATACGAGATGATATATATATTTGTATAAAACTTACCGTCTACGATATTCGCCACATTGGCGTAGACCGACCTGCCCTCCCGGATAGCATCATAACCATCCACCAAGAGCGATTGAGGCGAGCCTTGAACCGGGATGTTATCTTTATACCACCTTAAAGGTGAAGTATGCTCCGGATTCGGCATTACCCTGAAAGCGATAGCATCCGGTGATGATGCCAAAGGATCGGTTTCGCTTTTAACCTCTTTTTGCACCGTGCAAACCGCCAAGGTAATGCAAAAAAATACCAAAACGGCGGCTTTTATCGTTTTGCTAATATTTCCGTTCTTGATCATTGGGCTAAAAAATAATGAGGATTTTAATCTTCAATGATATTATACCATTTTCCCCCATGATAAAGAGGGCAAAAATTCCCTTTCGTTAATATGCCGATCGGAAAAGAAATTCTTAAATATCCTTTTTTTTGCCGGATTTATAGCCAGTTCCGGCCGGTATCAATCTTCCGATTATCACGTTTTCCTTCAATCCCTCCAGATAGTCGATTTTACCGTTTAAAGCCGCATCAATCAGCACGCTGGCCGTATTCTGGAACGATGCCGCCGACAGGAAACTATTGGTAGTCAAGGATGACTTGGTAATGCCTAGCAGCAGCAATTCGCCTTTGGCTTCCTTGAGCTTCTGGCTGCGCGCCTCTTCGTTGACCTGCTCGAATACGGCTTTTTCAATTATTTCTCCGGGCAGCAAATCCGTATTGCCGGCATCATTGATATATATGCGCGAAAACATCTGCTTGGCTATAATGTCAATATGCTTATCGTTCAATGGTTGGCCCTGCGATGAATAAACGTATTGGATCTCTTTAATGATGTATTTCTGGGTTTCCAGTTTGCCTTTTAATTTGTAAAGCTGCTGGAGCTCAAGGCTGCCCTCGGTCAATTGGTCTCCCTTTTCCACGTAGTCTCCGTCTTTGACCCAGATGTTAAAACCGCGGGGCACGATATATTCCTTGACCTTTTCACATTCTACTGAAATTTTGGCCATTTTAGACTCGAGCTTGGCCGTTCCGCCCCGCTTGGCGGCAATCGATGCTTTGCCGGCCTTGAATAGCGCCTGGCCTTCTTTCACTTTATCCCCATCCTTAACCAGTATTTCCAGTTTGGCTGCGTCGGAATTCTTGCCCTTGGATTCTTTGGAAATCTCATGGAAGTAATAGCGGTCCGTTTCGGTGCCGATATACTTTATTTTTATGATTTTGGCCTGCGGATTGGTTACGGTCAGCTTTCCCTTCTGGTCCTCGATAGTGCGCTGGGCGGTTTCGATTTCGACCGCGCCGGCAACATCGGAAATATAGGCCTTCCTTTTGGGCGGCCGGGCTTCGAATATCTCTTCGACTCTCGGCAGACCCTGGGTAATATCTTCCTGCCCGGCTACTCCTCCGGTATGGAAGGTGCGCATCGTCAGCTGGGTCCCCGGTTCGCCGATCGACTGGGCGGCAATAATCCCTACGCTGGTCCCGAGCTCTACGGGATGATTATGGCCTAAGTCATAGCCGTAGCATTTTACGCAGACCCCGCGGGAAAGCTTGCAGCTCAATACGGTCCTGACGCTGGCTTCAATAATTTTTTCTTTTTCCAGCTCTTTGGCATGCTGTTCGGTAACCAATTCTCCGGCGGCCAAGAGAACCTTGCCTTTGTCATTCACCAAATCCTTGTTTAAATATCTGCCGATAATCCTTTTTAAGAGATCGCTGCCCATTTCTTCGCTTTCCGCGCTAGTGAACATGATTCCTTCCGTGTCTCCGCAGTCGTCCTTGGTAATCACGACATCCTGGGCGACATCAACCAGGCGCCTGGTCAGATAACCGGCATTCGCGGTGCGGAGAGCCGTATCCGACAACCCTTTTCTGACTCCATGCGTGGAAATAAAATATTCCAAAACGCCGAATCCCTTTTTGAAATTTCCTTTAACCGGCAGCTCGATAATGTCTCCGGTCGGTGATGTCACCAGGCCTTTCATGCCCAAAATTTGGGTCAGCTGCGCCCAGGAGCCTCTTGCTCCGGATTCAACCATCGAATAGATCGGACCGTTTTTGGAAAGGCCCTGCTTGCAGACATTGGTAACCTGCTCTTTAGTGCTGGTCCATAGCTCGATCACCTTGCTGTAGCGTTCGCTTTCCGTCAAAAGCCCTTCGTCATACTGTTCCTGGATGAGATCAACCTGCCGGCTGGCTTCTTCGATCAGCTTATCCCTGTCCGGAAGCTCCGGCAGGTCGCCGATGCCCCAGGACAAGCCGCTCTTAGTGATAAAATTGAAACTGCGGTCCTTAAGCTCATCGAGGAATTTTACCGTTCCGTCTTCGCTATAGTAAAGCAGGCAGTCGCGCACCAATTTTTTCAGCTTGCCCTTATCGACCACTTCATTGACATATCTTAATTTTTCCGGCAGCAATTCATTGAATATGATCCTGCCGGCCGTTGTTTTGATTATTTCGCCCTCTGCCATTTTAACCCTAATGGGTTCCTGAAGGTGGATGTTGCCGATGGAATGAGCGAATTTGACCTCGACCGGATTGCTGAATGTCTTCAGCTCGAGATCTTTCTTCTCCGTATCCCGCATGTTAGTCACATAGAAAGCTCCCCAGACGATATCCTGCTGGGGGGCGACGACCGGATCGCCAGTTGCGGGTTTAAGCAGGTTGCGCGAGGAAAGCATGATATTCTTAGCTTCAAAAATTGCTTCCTCGGTAAGCGGTACGTGCACTGCCATCTGGTCGCCGTCAAAGTCAGCGTTGAACGCCACGCATACCAGCGGATGGATCTGGATGGCCTTGCCCTCGATCAAAATCGGCTTGAAAGCCTGGATGCCGAGCCGATGCAGGGTCGGAGCGCGGTTCAGGAGTACGTACGACTTTTTGGTTATTTCTTCAAGGATATCCCAGATTTCGTTATGTCCGGCTTCAATATAGCGCGATGCGCTGCGGACGTTATGGACCATTCCGCCCTCGATCAGCTTGCTGATGACGAACGGTTTGAACAGCTCCAAGGCCATGACTTTGGGCAAGCCGCATTCGTAAAGCTTCAATTTGGGGTTAACTACGATTACGCTCCTGCCGGAATAATCTACGCGCTTGCCCAGAAGATTCTGCCGGAATCTCCCCTGCTTGCCTTTGAGCGAATCGGCCAGGGATTTGAGCATGCGCTTTTGTCCGGTCGATGCGGTAACCGTTTTTGAATGCCTGGCGGAATTGTCGATAAGAGCGTCGACGGCCTCTTGCAGCATTCTTTTTTCATTGCGGCTGATAACCTCCGGCGCGTTCAATTCGATCAATTGTTTTAAGCGGTTGTTCCTGTTGATCACCCTGCGGTATAGGTCATTCAAATCCGAGGTGGCGAACCGGCCGCCGTCCAGGGCGACCATCGGGCGCAGATCGGGCGGGATTACCGGAATAACGTTCAGAACCATCCATTCCGGCCTGATTGAATTTACTTTCAGGCTTTTAAACAGCTTCAGCCGCTTGATGATTTTTTCCCTTTTTGCATCCTGGGCTTTTTCAAGCTCAGCTTCCAGCGCATTGATCTCCTTGCTGAGGTCGATAGCCTCCAGGAGGTTCCTCACTGCTTCAGCTCCGATGCCGGCTTCAAAAATATGGCCGTATTTAAGGCTTAAGTCCTGGTAGGTTGTTTCCGAAATTATGGTCATCGGCCTGAGCTCTTTCAGCTCGCGCATCGCTTTGTCGAATGCCATGCTCAGGTCTTCCAGCTTTTCTTCTTTGGCCCTTTCCAGCGACGAAACATCCTTTTCGATCAAGCTCTCGACGCTTCCCGATTCCTTGCCTTCATTGATCAGTTTTCCTTTTTTATTTTTTATATCGGAAATTTGCCTGGAAAAATCATTCTCGATCTGTTTTTTCTTGCTTTTATATTCCGCTTTGATCTGGTTTACCGTATCTTCCTTCAATCCATTGTTGACCTCCGTGATAATAAAGCTGGCGAAATAAATCACCTTTTCCAGGGACTGCATGGAAAGGTCCAGAACCAAGCCGATCTTGGAAGAAAGTCCGCGCAAAAACCAGATATGGGTTACCGGGGATTGCAGCTTGATATGCCCCATGCGCTCCCTTCTGACTACGCTTCTGGTAACCTCAACTCCGCACTTATCGCAGACAATGCCTTTATATCTGATTTTTTTGTACTTTCCGCAATAGCATTCCCAGTCCTTGGAAGGCCCGAATATCCTTTCGCAAAACAACCCGTCTTTTTCCGGCTTCTGGGTCCGGTAATTGATGGTTTCCGGCCTCAGTACTTCGCCGTGGGACCAGGCCATTATCTCGTCGGGCGAGGCAAGCTTTAATTTTATCGACTCAAAATCGGTGGTTTTAATTGGATTCAACATATCGAATATGTTAATTTATTTAAAATTTTTAGCTATTTGCTTCAGCTCTGACTTTCAATATCTTCCGCCGTCTCTTCGGCGGCTTCCTTCGCTTCAGCCGGGGCCGGCTTTTTTTCAAAGCGCTGATCCTCTTTTTCGTTTACCGTAAATTCAACCCTTCGCATATCGTCATCGAGCAATTCGACATCCAGGCAAAGCCCTTTCAGCTCCCTGACCAATACATTGAATGATTCGGGAACGTTCAGCTTCTTGATCTGTTCGCCTTTGATGATCGACTCGTAGGCCTTGCTTCTGCCGGGAACGTCGTCCGATTTGATGGTCAGGATCTCCTGCAGGGAGTGGGCTGCGCCATAGCCTTCCAAGGCCCAGACTTCCATTTCACCGAACCTTTGGCCTCCGAACTGCGCTTTGCCGCCAAGCGGCTGCTGGGTTATAAGCGAATAGGGTCCGATCGATCTTTGGTGGACCTTGTCTTCAACCATATGGTTGAGCTTAAGCATGTATTTATAGCCGACCGTGACTTTATTGTCATAAGGCTCGCCGGTTTTGCCGTCATACAGCGTGGCTTTGCCGTCGGTTGGCAGTCCGGCGCGTTCGAGTTCGGCGATAACTTCGTTCTCTCCGATGCCGTTCAACGCCGGGGTCGCAATCTTATAATTCAATTTTTTGGCCGCGAATCCCAGGTGCGTTTCTAAAAGCTGGCCCAAATTCATTCTCGAAACAATTCCCAAGGGCGATAAAATTATATCTATCGATGTTCCGTCATCCAGATAAGGCATGTCTTCGGGAGGGACTATTTTGGAAATGACGCCCTTGTTGCCGTGGCGTCCGGCCATCTTGTCGCCGACTTGGATCTTGCGCAGATTCGCCACTGTAACCTGGATGGTCTTGATGATTCCGGCGGCCAGCTTATCGCCTTCTTCGCGGGAAAATATCTTGATGTCGATTACTTTGCCGTGCTCCCCATGTTCGAGATACAGCGAAGAATCCCTGACGTCCTTGGCCTTTTCTCCGAATATCGCCCGCAGCAGTTTTTCTTCCGCGGTCAGCTCGGTTTCGCCTTTCGGCGTTATTTTTCCAACCAGAATATCGCCCGAAGAAACTTTGGCGCCGATCCTGACGATGCCGTTCTCGTCAAGATTCTTCAATTTTTCTTCTCCGATGTTAGGAATGTCGTTGGTGACGACTTCCGGTCCAAGCTTGGTGTCGCGGACGTCGATTGTATAATCTTCGATATAAATTGATGTATAGGTATCCTCCCTGACCAGCCTTTCGGAAATGATTATGGCGTCCTCGTAGTTATAGCCTTCCCAGGTCATGAATGCCACCAGTATATTTTTACCCAAGGCCAATTCGCCGCGGTCGATTGCGGAAGAATCGGTCAATACTTCACCCTTGCCGACCTTATCGCCTTTATTGACTATCGGACGCTGGTTGATGCAGGTTAAAGCATTGGAGCGCAGGAATTTATTCAATTGGTAGCTTTTTTCCTTGCCTTTCTCGTTTTTGACCGTAAGCGACAGGCTGTCAACCCTGGAAATTTCTCCGTCCTCTTCGGCGATTATGATATGCCCCGAATCCCTGGCAGCCATTGCTTCGACTCCCGTTCCGACGATCGGTGAATCAGCAGTAATCAAGGGAACCGCTTGGCGCTGCATGTTCGTTCCCATCAATGCCCTTTGGCCGTCGTTATGCTCCATGAACGGAATAAGCGAAGTTGCGACGGATACGATCTGGTTGGCGGCAACGCCGATAAAATCGATATTGGCCACATCATCCGTAGCCGGCTGTCCGTATTTGCGCACCTCGCAGCGTTCAACCAAAAAATGCCCGTTTTCGCCGATAGGGGTAGTGGCTGCGGTAACAATAAATTTTTCCTCTTCAAATGCGTCAAGATAAACTACTTCGTCGGTTACAACCGGCTTGATCGGTATGGTAACATGCCCCATGGAGGATTTAATGGTTTTTGCCAAATCTTTGGTTATGGTTTCGCCGGCTTTGGCGATAAGCTTGCCCTGCTCGCCGTTTTCTTTGAATTCATATATATCATCGCGCAGGATTTTGCCTTCGGTGAATTTGGGGTCGTTTTCAATATCGTGCAGCACCTTGCGGTATGGGGCTTCCAGAAAACCGTACTTATTGAGCCTGGCATAGCTGGTCAAATGTCCGACCAGTCCGATATTCGGACCTTCCGGCGTTGCGATCGGACAGATTCTGCCATAGTGGGTGGTATGCACGTCGCGTACGTCAAAACCGGCCCTTTCTCTGGTCAAGCCGCCAGGCCCCATGGCCGAAAGCCTCCGTTTATGCTCCAATTCAGACAGCGGGTTGGTCTGGTCCATGAATTGGGAAAGCTGGGAAGACATGAAAAATTCCCTGACCACCCCGATTACGGGCCGGGCATTGATCAGCTTGTTCGGATTAAGCGAATTGATATCAAGCGTGCTCATTCTGTCGCGGATGATCCTCTCCATCCTGGCTAAACCGACCCTGAATTTATTCTGAAGCAGTTCTCCGATAGCCCGAACGCGCCTGTTGCCGAGATGATCGATATCGTCCTCTTTCTTTTGGACTATATTCAAGCGGATAATTTCGTTCATGATCGCAATCAGATCCTCCCTGCGCAGTACTCTGGTTTCCTTGTTGATCGGTATATCGAATCCGAAGCGCTTATTCAGCTTATAACGGCCGACCCGTCCGAAATCATAGCGGTCAAAGCGGAAAAACATCGAATAAATCAGCTGTCTGGCGTTTTCGGTCGTAGCCAAATCTCCCGGCCTTATCCTTTTATATACTTCGCGCAATCCTTCCGCTTCATCCTTGGCGGCATCTTTAGACAATGTAGCATCGACATAAGCGTCGACTTCGGCCGAATCAAGCCCAAAACTGCCGAAAAATCCCCTGATCTCTTCATCCGAACCGTAGCCGAATGCCCGCAAAAGCGAGGTGGCGGCTACTTTTCTTTTCCGATCGATCCTGACCCAAACTACCTTGTTGGCA
>CAZAFZ010000033.1:0-8733 GCA_964484745.1 uncultured Gammaproteobacteria bacterium
GAGCATGCTTCGCAATAACTTGAATATTAGCAACCAAAAATATGCACGTTTATTTCTATGATCCTGCAGTCGAATCCCCGAAATATTCCAAGTTAATTGCAAGCATCGAAACACGCATTACCGACCTTGGATTGAACGGTAAGATTATCCGTCTGGGAGTAATAAAAAATATCGGCGAAGCGGCCAGAAACGAAATCAGGCGCGGCGCCAAAACATTAATCGTTATCGGAGGAGATGAAATAATCAACAAGGTCATCTCGAATTTAGCCTCAACGGACGTTCCGCTGGGTATAATTCCGTTAGTTAAGGGGTCGAATAATATCGCCGGGTCTCTCGGTATTGAAAGCGGCCTTGGGGCATGCGATATTTTGTCTGCCCGCAGGATCGAAATTTTAGACCTTGCTAAAATCAACGACATTCACTTCTTATCCCATCTCAGCTTTAATCTTAAGGGGACATCCATAACAATCGAGGGGAAATTCAGCGTTGAAACAAAAAAAGACGCCAGGGGATATATTGTAAATCTGGCTACCAACGAACTTCAAATCAGTAATTACGGGCAAATCGACCCGCAAGACGGTTTATTGCAATTGGTCATAAAAGCCAATAAAAACGTCATTTTCAATAAATCATATTTTGACAGCATCTTCACTTTTAAAAAATTAAAAATATCGAATCAAAAAGATTCGATACAGCTGGACGACGGCGCTGAAATATCGTCGCCGGCAAACGTTAAAATCATTCCGCGCGCCTTAAGGGTGATCGTGGGCAAAAACCGGGTTTTTTAAATTATTTTAACCGGTTTATTTGTTTTACGGAAATTCAGTATCTGCTGAAATACGGTGAACAGCGTACTAATCAGCCAATAAAGCGTTAATCCTCCCGGAAACCTTAAGCCGATAAACACCGTAAACAAGGGGGCAACATAAAGCATCTGCTTGTTCATGATCGAGGCCATGTCTTCATCTTTGGACTCTTTTGATTTTATTTCCGGCCTGCTGACGGTTATCATTTTTGTCTGCCAAAACTGCGCCAGCCCTGCCAATACGGCCAAAATCCAGTTCGATTTGGACAAATCGAACAGCCAAAGAAAAGTCTTGTTGATCGATTCGGGGCTGGCAATAAAAGGATACAGCATGGCGGACAAATCGCCGTTCAGGCCGCCCTGAAAAACCTTAAAAATCGCCCAAAGGAAAGGAAGCTGGATCAATAACGGCAAGCAGGATGAAAAGGGATTAACATTATTTTCTTTATACAAATTGAGCGTCGCCTTGCTCATCTCCTCTTTATTGTTCTTATATTTCTTTTTAATTTCCTCGATTTTCGGCTGCAGCTCCTGGAGGGCTTGTTGCGATTTGATAGATTTCTGCGACAGCGGATAAAAAACAAGCTTTATCAATATCGTCAGCAGAATAATGGCCAAGCCAAGATCGTGGCCCGGCATCACGTTAACAATCGCCACCAACAAATTCAATAGTGGCTTATATAGGAATTCATTAAAAATGTAAGACATACATCAATCGGGTATTAGGAATTAGTAACTGGTAATTAGAAAATGTGGACTTACAACTATTGAAATTCTGCGGCAAGCTTATGGCAGTCCGCATTAATTGATATTACGGTTTATCCCACCCTCCTTTGCTCCAGGGGTTGCAGCGTAAAACCCGCCAAAACGACATCAGGCCCCCCTTAAGAACTCCGTATTTTTCTATGGCCAAAATGGAATACTCGGAGCAAGTTGGTTTGAAACGGCAATAGCCATGCGGAAAATATATTTTCATGAATCCGTGGTCGAAGGAAAGGGTCCTTTGATAAAATCTGATGGCTTTTATTGCCGCGTAGCGCGAATAATAATCCAGCTGTTTTGTCATTTTAAGATCCTTAATTTTGCCAAACCGGAATTGATCGAATGGCTGATGCCGGCATAATCCGCTTCGACCGAGGGAGGAAGCGCAATAATTACCAAATCATATCCTTGCTTGAGCCGGACCAATGCATTCCTTAATGCTTCCCGGATCCTTCTTTTTATTAAATTCCGGGCAACTGCTTTCTTGCTGGTTTTTACGCCCACCAATATTCCGAACCTGGTGATATCCAAACCGTTCTTGGCGCATTTGATTCCAAGCAAGTTATTGTAGCTTGACCGGCCTTCCTTGAAAACCCTGGCAAAATCCTTGTCCTTATTGAGCCGGTTTATTTTAGGCAGCATAATTTTTTATTTGGAAATTTTTTTTCTGCCTTTTTGCCTCCGGCTTTTCAATACATTGCGTCCGCTTTTGGTTTCCATCCTTTTCATGAAACCGTGCTTCTTTTTGGCTTTTTTCTTCTTTGGTTGATAAGTTCTTTTAGGCATAGTTATCAAACCGAATTCAAATCAACAAATGAGATTCAAATCTACAAATAATATATACTAATTCGTAGATTTGAATAACATTCGTAGATAAGAATTGAATTTCTATTTAATAAATTTAAACCCCGCCAGGGGTCCATTAAATATCAAAATACCACTCTTTAATCGTAAAGTCAACAATACCTTGTCAAAACAAATCTGGTATGTTAGTATATTTTTAGTTTAATTTTAAAAAGAAAGATTATTAAAATCCTTGTTTCGGACAAAAACCAATATATATTTATGTATCGTATTTCTGAATGCACCAAACAGATACCATACCTATCAAACAAATCCCATAAAATAAGCCGCCCTATTCGGCTCGTTTTCTCATCCAACTAAATTATTGGCGTCCGGAACAAAGCATGAAAAATATGACTTATGTTATTTTTGTGCTGATGGCTTTATTGGGCTTTGCGCTCGGCTATTTTTTCCAGCAAACAAGATCCCAATCAAAAGTCGCCAGCGCGGAGGCGAAGGCTGAAAAATTGATTACGGATGCAAAATCGAAACATTCAGAGATTCTTCTGAAGGCCCAGGAAAAAGCCCTTAAAGTGATTGAAGAGTCCAAGAAGGAAGAGGAAAAGCGCAGAATGGAAATCAAGAGCCAGCAAAGCCGCTTAGAAAAAAGAGAAAATATTTTCTCCCAAAAATTAATAGAACTGCAGGAAAAACAGCAGCAGCTCTATGATAAAGTAAATAAAGTTGAAGAGGTCAAGGAAAAAATCAAAGAAATCAAAGAGGAGCAGCTGAAAAAACTCGAAATCATCGCGGGCATGAACAAGGAAAAAGCCCAGGACGTGCTGATCAAGAATGTTGAAAGTGAAATCCAGGAAGAATTGATCAACCGGATCAATAAACTGGAAAAGCAATCCACCGAAATCCTGGAAGAAAAATCCAAGCATATGCTGGCCGAAACCATCCAAAGGCTCGCTTCAACTTATACTCCCGAAGTTACTACAACCATTGTCGATTTGCCTAACGACGAAATGAAAGGCCGCATCATCGGCAGGGAGGGCAGGAACATCAAGGTCATCGAAAAATTGACCGGCACGGAGATCATAGTCGACGATACGCCGAGCGTAATCACAATTTCGGGCTTTTCGCCCATCAGGAGGCATATCGCCAAAAAAACCCTGGACCGCCTCATTCTGGATGGACGCATTCACCCCACTAAAATTGAAGAGGCTATTGAAGAATCGCGCAAAGATATAGCGCTTGATATTAAAAAGGCCGGCGAAGAAGCCCTTTATGACATTGGAATTACCGGGCTTGACCCGAAACTCGTACAAATTCTCGGCCGTCTCAAATACAGGACCAGCTATGGGCAAAATGCCCTCCAGCACTCGATTGAAGTCGCCCATTTTTCGGCAATGCTGGCGAGAGAGCTCAACGCAGACGTAACCATAGCTAAAAAGGGCGGCTTGCTGCATGATATTGGCAAGGCAGTCGACCATGAGGTGCAGGGAACGCATCCGGAAATCGGGCGCGATATCGCCAAAAAATTCAATCTGCCTCAGGAAATAATCGACCCGATAGAAACCCACCATGAAGACAGGCCGCGAGGCATCATTTCGGTTATCGTCAAGGTAGCCGACGCGATTTCCGCATCAAGGCCGGGGGCAAGAAGCGACACTTACGAAAGATACCTCCAGAGGCTTGAGGAGCTGGAAAATATCGCCAATTCATTCGATGGGGTCGATAAATCCTATGCGATTCAGGCTGGCAGGGAGGTCAGGGTATTCGTAACTCCGGAAAAGATCAACGATCTTGATTCGTATAACCTTGCAAAAAACATCGCTAAAAAAATCGAGGAAGAACTTAAATATCCCGGTGAAATAAAAGTCAATGTCATCAGGGAAACCAGGATAATCGAATATGCGAGATAAAAAAACAAGGCTGCTGTTTTTCGGGGATATTAACGGCAGAATCGCCAGGCTTGCGCTTAAAAAAGCTTTGCCTGACTTGAAGAAAAAAAACAAAGCTAGCCTGGTTTTGGCTAATGCCGACAATATTGCGCACGGCAAAGGATTAACCGCGGAAACGGTAAAAGAACTGATGCAATACGGAGTTAATGCATTCACTTCCGGCGACCACGCCTTTGACCGGGTAAAAGCCATCGGAGAGGTTTATGAATCGGAACTGCCGGTAGTCCGCCCGCTGAATTTTTCACCGCAAGCGTCCGGCAAGGGCTATCTGATATTGGCGGGAGCAAACGGACCAGTATTGATAATAAACCTGATAGGGCGGGTATTTATGAGAATGGATCATGATTGCCCCTTTCATGCGGTCGACGCTTTATTGAAAGAGTTTAAAAAATCTGAATTTTCAGCCATCATTGTCGACATGCACGCTGAAGCAACGTCGGAAAAAATTGCCATGCGCCACTATTTGGACGGCAAGGTAACGGCAGTAATCGGCACCCACACCCATGTCATGACCAACGACTGGGAAATCAGCCGGAAGGGCACAGCCTATATCACCGACGCCGGCATGGTCGGCGCAAATGACGGAATCTTGGGTGTAGCTAAGGAAAATATCATTAATACTTTCCTGACCCAGGTAAAACATACTCATGTGATGCCGGAAAGCGGTGAATGCCTGATAAACGGGGTCTTGATCGAGGCGGGGGACAGCCAAAAAGCAGCTCTAATTCAACCTATTGTCAAAAAAATAAAAGTAATATAAAATAAAAAAAGGAAGTTTTTAAATTATTAACCGAAAAATATGAACAAGGCAGGATTAATCGAAAAAATTTCTTCCGACCTTTCCTTGAACAAAAAGGTGGTTGAAAATGTGCTTGATCATCTGGTAAAAACCATTATCGATGAACTAAAGGCGGGGCACGAAGTTAGGATTGCCGGCTTTGGAGCATTTTTGTCGCGAAGCAGGCATTCCAGGGGCGGAGTAAATCCCCAGAAACCGTCCGAGCGCATTACAATTCCTGAAGTTAAGGTTGCGAAATTCAAAACCGGCAAAACGCTGAAAGACGCCCTGAAGGGCAAAATTTAGCTTGCACTTGAATTCTTAAATATTTGGTTACAATACGGGCGGGATTTTTGGTTTCACAAATCCCGTTTATGGTTTATACGGCTGCGCTTGATTCCCTGGCAAATCCTGGCCTTGAAAACTCCCATAAATCATCTGTCATTTCTGAAGATATTAATGTTGGCGTGGCAGGCGATAAATAGAGCGCTTGGCGGAATTTATCCCGGACATTGCGTGCCCGTAGCTCAATGGATAGAGCGTCTGGCTTCGGACCAGAATGTTGTGGGTTCGAATCCTGCCGGGCACGCAATGTCCGGGAGGCCATAATAACCATTTACTTTTAGCATTTAACCTTTAACTAAACAATGAATTCTTTATTGTCGGTAGTTAAAGGAAAATGCTAACCGCCCATATGGCTGGGTAGCTCAGTCGGTTAGAGCGTGGCACTCATAACGCCAAGGCCGTGGGTTCAATCCCCACCCCAGCTACTTAACAGCAACAAACCCTAAGCCATTAACTTTTACTTGATTATTCGTTTGCGGTTAAATTTTAGGGTGTTACATCCCCTCCCCCCGAGCCGGAATCTTGCCGGCTATATTTATGAAAAGGGCAATCATCATAACCACAATAGCTTTGCTGGCCGTGCTGGCAGCGATCAACTGGAGCCGGATCGCCTGGCTTTATTATAATTTCTTCCCAAATCTGGAAAGTATCCAGCAAGCCTCGCTTGATGCGCTGAAAGAAATCGAAAGCAAAATCATCGCTCCGCCTCCCCTGATCAAAAAGGAAGGAACCCCGGGGGAGCAGCTGGCGAAAGAGGGTATTTTACGGCTGACCAATGAACAAAGGGCAAAATTCGATTCCGGCGAACTTGCCGGAAATACCAGGCTTGAGCAGGCTGCCGGCATAAAACTTGATGACATGCTCAACAAGCAATATTTCGACCACATCGCACCGGACGGAACAGGGATTGCAAATCTTGCCAAAAAAACCGGTTATGAATTCATTTTAATCGGCGAGAATTTGGCCCTGGGCAGCTTTGAAGACGACAGCGACCTTGTCAATGCCTGGATGCAAAGCCCCGGGCATAGGGAAAATATCTTAAACAAAAATTTTAAGGAAATCGGCATTGCGGTCAAAAAAGGGATATACGAAGGAGAGGAGGTCTGGATTGCCGTCCAGGAATTCGGCACTCCCTTGTCGCTTTGCCCCAAGCCGGATGAATCGCAAAGTGAAAAAATATCCACCCTGCAGAATGAGGTTGCCCAAAAACAAAAAAAGCTGGACGACGAAAGGTCCGGCATAGAAAACGGAAGCTTTGCCAGCCGCGATGCATACCGCCAAGCGGTAAGCACCTATAATTCAATGGTTGCGGACTATAATGCCTCGGTCAATGAACTGCGAACCGTAACCGAAAGTTATAACCGTGCGGCGAAGAATTTTAATCAATGCATCCAGATGGAATAATCACCCGAGGATCGCCAGCCAATATAAAACGGCAACGGCTATTCTGTACGCACCAAAAGCAATAAAGGTGTGTTTTTTTATGTAATCAAGCAAAAATTTTATGGCGAACAATGCTGTGATAAATGAAACAATGAAGCCGGCCGCCAAATAGGCCAGCTGGCCCGGTTCAAATCCTGCCGAGCTTTTCAGCAGGTCGTAGCCGGATGCGGCCAGCATGGTGGGTACGGCCAATAAAAACGAAAACTCAACTATAGATCTCCTGGAAAATCCCAGCAGCATTCCGCCCAATATCGTGGAGGCGGAACGAGAAACCCCCGGAATTACGGAAAGCGCCTGGGCTGTGCCCACCCAAAAAAAATTCACGAGCGGTATTTTTAAAAGGTCGTTTTCTCCCGGCTGCTGCTTTTTTTTCTGCCCAAGTTCAAAAACGATTAGCAAGACCCCGCCAACCAGCAAAGCCCAGACAACGACCCAGTCATTCTCCAGCAAATAACCCTTGATGAATTTATATAAAACAAAACCGATGACCGCAGTCGGCAGAAAAGCAATTATTATTCTTTTCAATATCTCGCTGTTCAGGGCCAGCGAACGCCAATATAGAACTATAACTGAAAGGATCGCCCCCAGCTGGATGGTAATCTCGAAGCTTTTTAAAAAATCGGTTTGCTGCAAGCCAAGCAATTTCGACGCCAAAATCAGATGGCCGGTTGAAGAGATAGGAAGGAATTCCGTTACCCCTTCAACGATACCGAGCATTAAAGTGCTAAATGTATCCAGCATAAATAATTATAAATCAAAATGCAAAATGTAAAATGACAAACAAAAATTTAAAAATTTTAAATTTTACAGTATCATTTTAATTTTTGCTTTTTTAATTTTACATTAAAAATTCGCAGTTATCCTCTAATTACTCCCAACACTTCATCTCTTTTTTCTTCCATTAATTTTTGAGTGGTTGCCTCCAGGTTCAGGCGCAATAAAGATTCGGTATTGGAAACCCTGACATTGAACCACCAATCCGGATATTCAACGGTAATGCCATCCAGATCGCCTTGCGTTCCGTCCGAGTATTTGCTTTTGATTCCGGCGATTATGGATTCAGGGTTTTGTACCGTGGAATTTATTTCACCGGAATGGAAATATTTTTGGTAGGGCTTGATATATTCGGAAAAGCTTTGTCCGCTCGCGGACAATTCCTCCAGGATTTTCAGCGTAACAATTATGGGAACTTCATAGCAGCCTTCCTCCATGTTAAGGAAAAAATGGCCCGATGATTCACCGGCAAACACCGCTCCGGACGACAAAGCCTGTTCCTTGATCAACGAATGCCCAACCCTGGTAACGATCGGGGTGCCGCCGTATTTAACTATCGTATCGGGCGTTATCCTGCCGGGCCGGACATCATAAGCGATTTTTGCGCCTGGGTTTTCTATCAGAAACCGCTTGCTAAGAATCGCACGGCTGATGCCGGGTTCAACCGGAACTCCTTTTTCATCAACGTAAAATATCCGGTCGCCGTCGCCGTCGGTAGCAATGCCCAGGTCCGCTTTTTCCGCCACAACCATTTTACACAGCGGTTCCAGATTTTCCGGCTTAAGCGGATCGGCCTCATGGGCCGGGAATGTCCCGTCCAGCTCCCAATTCATTCTTACCAGCTTGCAGGGCAATTGCTTAAATAGCTCGTCGAAATACGGGGCGCCCATTGAGTTGGCGGGATCTATCACGATTTTAAAAGGCTTGATGCTTCCGTGTTCGGCGTACTTCAAGTCGTGCAATATCTGATCGGCCAATACATTATCTTTCTTGATGGCCCTGCCCGGATTCGGAGACGGCTCGATCTTCAAGTCCAAAACCATATCTCTCAGCAAGTAGATGCCGGTTTCTCCTGA
>CAZAFZ010000034.1:0-8726 GCA_964484745.1 uncultured Gammaproteobacteria bacterium
CTCTCCGCCTATCAGGGCATCATGCGCCTCAACATCGGCTATCACAAGCGCCTTGTCTTTAATTGAAATAAATTTATCCGACTTAAGGTTTCCTTCTACCGATCCTTCAATAACAATATTTCCGCTTCCATGGAAATCGCCTTTTATTTTTACGGAAGGGCCTACGATTGTTTCTATCTCCTTGGTATTGCTTAAATCCTGCTTGTTGAACATAAATTTAGAAATTAATAAATAGTATATTTGGGATATTTTAATAATATATTCAGCTTAACTAAAAAAGAAATAATATTCAATATACTTTAAATTGACTAATTAATTAGACTTTACTATAATTCCAGTTAGTTGCTAAATCCAATAAATATTCAATATAATAATACTTAGGTATTATTTTGTTTAATATTAGCAAATTATATGTAATTTAGCTAATATATGCAAATTATTTTAGTGCCCCTGTAGCTCAATGGATAGAGCAAGGGACTCCTAAGCCCGAGATCTAGGTTCGATTCCTAGTGGGGGCACAAGATTAACAATTAACATTTAGCATTTAACTTAATAAAGAATTCCTTATTTTTTATAGTTAATTGCTAATAGTTGATACCGGGCCTATAGCTCAGCTGGCTAGAGCGTCCCGATGGCATCGGGAAGGTCATGGGTTCAAATCCCGTTAGGTCCACAAATATTGCAAAGTATAATATACATATTTATAAATATTTATATTAGAATATTTGTTTAATTTTAATAATTATTGTATTATCAATAAATAATTTTAAAAAATCCAGCGTGCTGGATTTTTTTATATTCTCTTTTTGTATGAAATTTTTATGAAAATCAGTTCTATATAAAACTGTATATATTTTATGTCAACAAAAATGTGTACTAAAGTAATACTATAATGAAATTTTATCAACCATTATATTATTTGAAATAATATTATGGAAATAAAATTATGCATAAATAATAAAGCTCATTATTTATATGACAATAAATAAAATATAAATAAAAAATCATTTTGCAGCTTATTGAAGTGATTAATGTTAGTTCTATTCGGAAATCAGTTCAAGAAAGCTTGCTACGTCATCCAACAGTGCTGAGATTGTAATGGCAAAAGATTTAAAGATCATGTTACAAATATTAAAAAATATTTAATATTAGTAAAATAGTATTAAAATATTATTAATAATCCTAACTTGTCCGTTTAAATGCAGTAGCACGGGGTAATTGAAAAAATAAAAATAATGAATGACGAGAAATTCTGTTACTAATAAAGCTTATTGAAAATTTTGTTAAAAATTAAAAAAAGCAGAACATCCAGCCTCCGGTTAGTAAAATTTAGGCGTCGAGCTTGCTTAAAATAATCAGCGTTGCGTGGATTGCTTTTTTCAATGCGATTCATCAGAGTGCCGGCCAGAAGCTAGGCGCCAGCAGTATGCAATATCATAATGTAGTTATCCGGCATGGGGTCGCGTTATTTACAAATTGACCCACTTCCTTCAGCCTGGCTTTTATCTATCGAAAAATTGGAGAAGTTTCAAATTGTGGGCAGAAGAGGACTCGAACCTCCACACCTTGCGGCACATGCTCCTAAGGCATGCGTGTCTACCAATTTCACCACCTGCCCCTATTTGCCTATAATTAATAATTATGATTTAAAAGAAAAAAATGTCAATTCAAATATGCAAACTAACAGGAATATGTTATATTAAATATATTATAGATAATTTAAAAATATGGTAAAAGAAAGCTTAAAACAAGACCAGGCAATAAAAACTCAAAACGATTCGGACAATGCCGATATCGAGTCAAATAAAAGAGCTGCCGCCTTATCATATATTTTTGTGCTTTGCTTGATTCCGCTGATTTTTAAAAGAGGCTCCAAGTTCGCCCAATTTCATGCCAAGCAAGGATTGGTATTATTTGCGGCTGAATTGGCGGCCAGCCTGATTGTATGGTTCCCGTTTATCGGACAGCTGATCATGGTACTCTTGTTTATCATCGCTATCATGGGAGTTGTAAAAAGCTTAAACGGGGAATACTGGAAAATACCGCATATCTACGATTGGAGTCAAAAAATCAAAATTTAATATAATATTAGCAAAATAAGTTATTAATTTTACAATGCTTATGGACAAAAAGTTTGTTAAGTTCTTCAATGAACTGACCATTAAGGATGTTCCAAGGGTGGGAGGTAAAAACGCATCATTGGGAGAAATGTATCAGAAATTAGCCCGAAGCGGAATCAAGGTTCCTGACGGATTCGCTACCACTGCTTTTGCATATAATTATGTGCTGGATAAAGCAGGCATAAAAAACGAAATAAAAAATATTTTAAAAGGCCTTGATACAAAAAATGTCACAGACCTGGCAAAAAGAGGGGCTCAAGTTCGCGATGCGATAATCAAATCTAAATTTCCATCAGACTTTGAAAAAACCGTTGTTGAGGCTTACCATAAATTATCAAAACAGTATAAAACAGCCAATGCCGACGTCGCGGTTCGTTCGTCGGCTACCGCGGAAGATCTGCCGGACGCTTCCTTTGCCGGGCAGCAGGAAACGTATTTGAACATCAGGGGCGAAAAGCAGCTGCTGATAGCCGTGAAAAAATGCATTGCCTCGCTTTTTACCAACCGCGCGATTTCTTACCGGACCGATAAAGGATTTGACCATTTTAAAATCGCATTATCGGTCGGAGTCCAAAAAATGGCTCGCAGCGACGTTGGTTCTTCCGGCGTGATGTTTACCATTGATACGGAGTCGGGCTTTTCCAATGTCGTCTTGATCAATTCAATTTTCGGACTAGGCGAGAATATTGTGCAGGGCAAGGTCAACCCCGACGAATTTTACGTATTCAAGCCGACCAAGGCCATAATAAGCAGATCGATCGGACATAAAATGATAAAGATGATCTACAATGACAAGCCCGGCAAGCCGACCAAAGATGTGCCGTTAAAGCCAGGGGACCAAAAGAAACAGTCTATTAGCGACGAACAGGTTTTAAAGTTGGCGGAATGGGGCATGGTCATAGAGAAGCATTATGGGAGGCCGATGGACATCGAATGGGCTTTCGATGGCAGGGAAAAACAGCTTTACATTATCCAGGCGCGCCCGGAAACCATTCATAGCGTACGTGATTACAATATTTTGGAAGAATATAAGCTTGGCAAGACCGGCAAGCTCGTGACAAAAGGGCAGAGCGTTGGCAGCAAAATCGGTTCGGGTGAAGCCAACAGGATCATGGATATTAAGGATATTTCAAAATTCAAACCTAATCAGGTTCTGGCTACCGATATGACCGACCCTGACTGGGAGCCGATAATGAAAATCGCTTCAGCAATCATAACCGATAAGGGTGGAAGAACTTGCCATGCCGCGATCGTTTCCCGCGAATTGGGAATTCCTTGCGTGGTAGGCACCGATAACGCTTCAAGAAAAATAAAAACAGGAATGAAGCTGACGGTTAGCTGCGCAGAGGGGGAAGAAGGCCATGTTTATGAAGGCATTCTCCCTTTTAAGGTGAACAAGGTTAATGTTAAAAATTTAAAAAGGCCTAAAACCAAGGTGATGATGAATATCGGTACGCCGGATATGGCGTTTGCATCTTCGTTTACTCCGAATGACGGAGTCGGGTTGGCAAGGGAGGAATTCGTGATTGCCAATGCGATAAAGGCTCATCCGCTGGCACTAATCAATTATTCCAAAATCAAGGATAGGCAAACAAAAAAACAGATCGATGAATTGACGTACGGCTATAAGGATAAAAAGCAGTTTTTCGTCGATAAGCTGGCGGAAGGCATCGCCATGATAGGAGCGGCTTATTATCCGAAAGACGTGATTGTCAGGCTTTCTGATTTCAAAACCAATGAATATGCCAACCTGATCGGCGGCTTGGAATATGAGCCGGTCGAATCAAATCCGATGATCGGCTGGCGCGGAGCTTCAAGATATTACGATGGAAAATACAGGGAAGCATTCGGGCTTGAATGCTTAGCTCTTAAGAAAGCCAGGAACGATATGGGCCTTACCAACGTTAAGATCATGATACCGTTTTGCCGGACCGTTGACGAAGGTAAAAAAGTATTAGAGGTGATGAAGAGCTACGGCCTCGAACAGGGCAAGAACGGCTTGGAGGTTTATGTAATGGCGGAAATACCGGCAAATATTATTTTAGCCGAAGAATTCGCGAAAGTTTTCGACGGATTTTCCATCGGCTCAAACGATTTGACGCAGCTGACCCTTGGAATCGACCGCGATTCCGGGATTTTGCATATAGCGGGCGTTTCGAACGAAAAAAATGAGGCGGTTAAAACGCTTATCAAGTATTTGATCGAAGTTGGGAAGAGTACCAATACCAAGGTCGGCATTTGCGGGCAGGGGCCGAGCGATTTTCCGGATTTTGCCCAGTTTTTAGTGGAATGCGGAATCGACAGCATTTCGCTGAATCCGGATACAGTAATCAAAACAACCATTGCCATCAAACAGCAGGAAGATAAGATTGCCAAAAGGAAAAGGAAATAAGCAGGGGCTTGATCCATAGAAAAGAAAAACCGCTTTAAGGGGGCGGTTTTATCTTTTGAAAACTATAAATATTTTGCTATAATAATAGAATCGGGCTTAATTATATGCTTAATTTTTTGCACAATTTCCAGCCCAACAATGTATTGATCTCATTCGGCTCGGTCAACGTGTATTGGTACGGGCTGTTTATTGTTTTCGGCATGCTATTCGGAATGGTGGTTATCCTGAAATTGGCCGGTAAATATGGAATTTCCAAGGATATGCTGATTGACCTGATTTTTTGGATGATTATCGGAGGAGTTGTCGGGGCCAGGATCTATGATGTCCTATTGAACTTATCCTATTATAGCAACGATCCGATCCAGTCTTTAAAAATATGGCAAGGAGGATTGGCTATACACGGAGCCATAATCGGCGGCTTGGTGGCTCTTTATATATTCGTCAGCAAATATAAATTGGATTTTTGGCTCATCTCCTCGCTGATTGTTCCGGGAGCGATACTCGGACAGGCTATCGGCCGCTGGGGCAACTTTTTCAATCAGGAGCTGTTTGGCAAGCCGACCGATCTTCCCTGGGGCATATTCATAAGCCCGCCCAACCGCCCTATTGATTATTTTAATCAGCCATATTATCATCCGGTATTTCTTTATGAAAGCATGGGCAGTTTGATGATTTTTGGCATTCTCATGCTTATGCACCTTCTCCGGCCTAAGTTCAGGATTACCGATAAATTCATTACTGCCTCCTATCTCGCGCTGTATTCGCTGCTGCGATTTTTTACGGAGTATTTAAGGGTTGACCAAACGCCGATATATTTCGGTTTAAGGCTGCCCCAGATTGTCAGCATCATTTTTATTTTGCTGGCATTGTATATTGTATTTTCTGACAAAAAAAAGCGGAAACTGGAAAATAACCCCGCCCTTGCAAAATAATCAATGTTTTGCTATATTGTTTTGATAAGGCAGTCTTGCCTATTAATATATTAAACTTGCGGGAAAAGCAGAAACATTATGCCAAACTTACCGTCAGCGAAAAAAGAACTGCGCAAAAGCAAAAAGCGCCAGGAAAGGAATAATAAGATTAAAACAAATTTAAAGAATCTCACCAAAAAGAGCATCAAGGCCATTCAGGGAAAAGAAGTTCAGGCCGGAGAACTTGTCCGGGAAACGCTCAAAGCGCTTGATAAGGCGGCTCAAAAGAAAATTATCAAAAAAAATACCCGCGACAAGAAGAAGTCCAAATTACAACTCAAGCTCAATAAATCCATTAAATAGTCTTTTAAAACGCCCCATAAAAGGGGCGTTTTAAATTTCGGCGATTAGAAGCGATAATTCTAGCCTGGTTTCAGCCATCCCGCTTTTCATTTTATACTCGGCATCAAGCAATTTGCCGATAATGCCGCGCAGCAGGCTTTCATCGTATTTTTTTACCTGCATCAGGCATTTTTGCACCACATAAGGATGCAGTTTGAGATAACCGGTTATTTTCCGCGAACTCATGCCTTGGCTTAATGCAACTTTAATCTGAAGCAGGATTTTAAATTGCCGGATTATCATGGCCAGCAGATAGTTGTCCGAAGCGCCCGAATTCAGCTGGCTGTCCAGCAAGGCAGCTGCCAGCCGGCGGTCATTATTTCCCAGGGCATCGGTCAGGGCGAATATTCCCGTTTCAATCTTGCCGTTAACGGCGGAGCCGATATCTTCAAGGCCGATGATTTTTATTTCGCCATCCCTGGCGGGCGCAGCCGACATTTTAAAAGAGAATAATTTATCAAGTTCATTGCTCAGCCTCCAAAGGTCATTGCCGGTTATGGAAACAAGCTGGTCAAGGGCATCATGCTTGATTCTCATTCCCGCAGCGGCAATTTTATCGCGAGCCCATTTAACGGTTTCCGCGGTATTTAAGGATTTATAGCAATGCGAATACTTCTGTTTTTTCAGCAGCTTGAACAGCTCTGCCTTGCTTGAACTGGTTTTCTTTTCGTCAACGGCAGCATCCCTGAAAACAAGGATATTGGATTCGCTGCCAGCGTCTATTTTTTCCAGCCGGGCGGCCAATCCGGCATGAATGTCCTGCGTTTTGTTGGCAAAAATATTTTCGATAACCACCATCCTTTTTTTAAAAAAAAGCGCTGCCGGCGCGATCGCTTCGTTTATTTCCTCGAGCTTGGCTTTTTCGCCGTCCAAAACCAAAAGATTCGATCCGGTCGGATCGATTTCCTTGATGAATTTATTTTTCAGCTCCGCCAGCTTGCTATAAATTCTGAACTGGTCTTCGCCGTATAGGAATATGATCATTTATTTGGATTCGCTGTAGGCGTAAATTGGTCCGGCGGAAAGGACCAGATTGCCTCCTTTATTATGGGCGACAATTATCAATTTTATATTAGCCAGGCTTTGTTTAATGTAGGTCTGCCTGCCCTCAAAATCAAAATATGTCCTGGTTTCCTTGGAGCCGGCTTTTTCGACATACAAATCGTTTACTACATTTTCCATATAACAATATTCCTGGGAGCTTATTTCCTCTCCACTTAGCTCTTTTGCAGTGATATTTTCCAGAGTACCCATAATATCCCGCATTTCACTCAGATCACTTTTGATGATATCCTGCTTATCGTACATCTGCAACTGCTCGAAGAAAGCATACAGCATTTCCGCATCGGCATGCAATTCGCGGATCAGCGGCAGGTTAGGTTCGATATAGTTGTATTCGTTGCAGCGTGAAATATTGCCGAAGCCCCCGGCCTCTCCGGAATCGGAGCTGGGGAGCAGAAAGTCTCCCGGCAGCTGTGCATTGATCCAGGCGCCAATAACCGTATTGATATTTTTATTTTCCCAATTTTGATTGCGCGCAAAGACCGGCATTTTTCCGGCGTCGGCCCATAGATAATTTTTTCCGGCGGACAGTGTTACCCAGAAGCTGTTGCTGTGCCAAGTATTATCATTGAATTTATCCAGCAGTTCGGACAGCTCTCTGGACTGGGCAGGATAATTCTGATAGCTGGTATTTTCGGCAAAATAAGGATTTTCTTTGATCGGGTAAATCAGATTTATAATATCAAGGGCAATGCCCCTGCATCTGCCGAGGCCTTTATCTTTTGTGTCGCAGATGGTTACATTGGCATTCCGGTCAGCCTTGGCTTGGATGAAGCCTCCGGCGTAAGGGTGGGTCAATTTTTGGAATATATATTCATTAGGCCAGTATGATTCCTGCAAGACCCGCAATCCCAGGTAGGGCCTGTATTCTTCCTTGTCGCGGCTTAGCCCGCTTTCCATCGGTGAAAATCTTATCTCGGCCAGCTTATTTTTTAGGTTTTCCAAGTCCCGGCTGCGGTTTTCGTTGCCTGCCGAAAATATTTGCCCGCTATCATAGTTGTCCCCGAAAAGTTCGCGCATAGCGTTATCGTAGTTCAAGTAGGTTAGATCGTTGCGCAAGCCGGAAAAGAAGGAGATGATCTTATAGATTTTAGCCCATTCGTTCTTGATTTCCTGATTGCGGGCAAAATCGCCGGCGATTAATCCCGCAGCGACCATTTTGATTCTCCAATCTTCTTTGTCCACCAGGCAATTTTCGCAGTCTTCGGAAATATAGTTGATCGGAAAAACAGAATTCATCCATCTGGCCGCCTGGTAAAAATTATTGAGCTTTGCATCCCGCCGGTAATTTTCCGGCACTTCATATGTTGCATAGTTGACTTTGTACCGTTTCACCGGAGACTTGGTGTTTTCCTTGGCCAGCTTGATCAGGCCAACTTCTTTTTCGACGTCTTCTTTCAAATAATCGGGCAGGCTAAAACTGTATAACTCCTGTTCTTCGGCCGCGAACCTGGAAATATCTTTCGCTGCACTGATTTGGTTTTTTCCCGGCTTTAAAATTTCGAGGATCACAGCCCAATATGCGGCAACCAGCCTGGATCCCTCCACTTCGGGGTCGTTTACCTGCCCGTGTTGGCTGACCTTCTGCTTATACCTTGTTTCCGCGCTTTCGAAAAGTTTTTTAGAGGTTGACCAAACCGTATTGAAGAATATTTCTTTTTCGATATTTTTATAAATGCTTTTCAGGCCGTTTTGGAAATAATAAAACAGAAAGTCTCCGCTGATGAAAATGGGAATTTCCTTTTTATAAAGCTCTTGGTAGAGAGAAAAGAAATCTTTCTCGGCAGGGAAGGGATTGTTGATGATCGCAAAACCGCTGCCGTTCAAATCATTAAGAAC
>CAZAFZ010000035.1:0-8713 GCA_964484745.1 uncultured Gammaproteobacteria bacterium
TATTTTTCCGGTGTTGGCCGCGCTAGCCGTTGTAGCCGGAGGTGTTGGGATCGAGAAAGTAACCAATCCTTTAGGCGGCTTGATAATGCTCAACCAGTTGAAAATTCCCATTTTTCATTTCGGCGGAGAGTGGCATTTCTTCGTAGTTGTAACCGATACTTTTACCATACTGTGGCTGTTGGGCATGATGTATACCACGAAACTGCTTGACGCATTGGACGGGTTGGTTACGGGAGTATGCCTGATCGGCAGCTTGATAATATTCCTTTTTACCATTACCACCAAATATTACCAACCGGACATAGCAAGTGCAGCTATAATTTTTGCCGGTGCTTGCCTGGGTTTCCTGATTTTGAATTGGCATCCCGCTAAGATTTTTTTGGGCGAAGGAGGATCATTGCTGGCAGGCTTTATCCTGGGTGCTTTATCGATAATTTCCGGGGGTAAAATAGCAATCGCGCTTCTGATTATGGGGATACCGATTCTGGACGTGCTTTGGACCATTTTCCGCAGGCTGAAAGCCGGCAAAAATCCTTTCCGTTTTTCCGATCGCCTGCATCTGCACCACCGTTTGCTTGATTCCGGATTGGGCCAAAGGAAAACGGTATTTTTATATTATCTTTTTGCCGCCGCCTTCGGGTTAAGCGGCTTGTTTCTGCAAAGCGTCGGGAAACTAATGGCTTTAATTGCCTTATCGGCGTTGATGCTTCTAATGATTATCGGCTTCAGCTATTTCGCCAAAAAGTCCGAAAACAGAACTTGACAGATTCGCAAATTTTCCTATAATATAAATACCGCATAAAAATTGGGCGGATTTTTTATTAAGAAACGCTAATTATCTAAAGTAAGCGCAATTAAAGCTAAGCTAATAATATGGCAATGATCTCAGTCATTAAAACAGGCGGAAAGCAATATAAAGTAAACGAAAAAGAAACCTTGAAAATTGAGAAATTAAAAGTCGAGGAAGGCAAAAAAGTCAAATTCGATACATTACTGATTTCCGATGAGGAAGGGAAGAAAGTTGAGATTGGACAACCCAGCTTGGGTGAAAAAGTCGAAGGCAAGGTGCTCGAGCACGGCAAAGGCAAAAAGGTCACGGTGGTAAAATATAAGAATAAGATCAGATATAAAAGGACGATCGGCCACAGGCAGCCTTATACGAAAGTAGAGATTACGAAGATTGGATAATGATTTATTATATTGTTTTAGAAAATCCACGGGGAAATATCCCCGTGGATTTTTGATAGAAAATTCAGAATTTTAGAATCTTGGAATTTCGAATAAAATTATAATTATTCAATGATGCAAAAATAAATAATTTTGCCATTAAGCATTTATTCGAATTTCAAAATAAAATATACAAAATTATTTTTGGCTTTTGCTTATGGTTAGGCGGTTAGCAGGCTGATGACTTACGGGCTTATAGATTTACTGACTAAAAAATTTGGGATTTAGGACTGAATTTTGGCTGACGGTTAAGGGGCTGGCAGGTGCATCTTGCGCTCACAGTTCATTCCTGTATTTCAACGCATTGCCGATGGTTATCTCGTCGGCATATTCAAGGTCTGCCCCCATGGGCAGTCCGCGGGCGATGCGGGTGATCCTAAGCTTGCCTTTAAATTGGTCTTTCAGCAGCTTGGATAAATACATTGATGTTGTTTCTCCCTCTATCGTAGGGTTTAATGCCAGAATGACCTCGTTGGCCCCGCTCTTTTTAAGGCGTTCCAAAAGCGGTTTGATGTTCAGCCGTTCAGGCTTAACGCCCTTGACCGGATCCAATTCTCCGCCCAAGACTTGGTAATATCCGTTGTAATGCCCGGTTGCCTCGATAACGGCCAGCGCTTTGGTGTCGGCGACGATGCAGATTTGCCGCTGATCGCGCTTGTTATCGGAACAAATCGGGCAGGGATTAGATTCGGCTATCTGGAAACAGGTCCGGCAAACCACGGTTTTCTCCTTCAATTCATTGATAGCCTGGGCCAATTCATTCAATTCCTTGCGATCGCGGTTCAGCAAATAGAAAACATACCGTTCAGCGGTCTTGGGCCCGACAGAGGGCAGCCTGGAAAGCTTATCAATCAGGTTTTGGATTGGCTTGGGATATTTCATTCTCGCGTAACGCGTAACTCGCAGCGCGTAACATTAAATATAAGATACTAATATAAAAAATATATACAAATGATAAGAATGGATATGAATAATAAAAATTTTTAATTGCGAATTTCTCCCGAATCGCAAGGCGAATATGCTCGCCTCGCTTTCGCGAGAACGAAGCGGGCGGGATCCCGTTAACCAATGAATAATAAAGAACGGGAGAATCAAATAATAATGCTTTAATGTTTAAAACACTCTGTCATTCAGCATTCAATCAAAATTCAAAATTCAAAATTTATTTTTATCATTTAACTTACAGAATAAGCTACTAACGATTTTATTTGCGTTATGTGTTATGCGTTGAACGTTACGAGAAGTTGGGCAAGCCTCCCATGGACTGCATTTTTTGGGCCATTATGCGCTGGACTTTTTTGATGCCATCGTTCATCAAATCTTTTAGCGAGTTTTCCAAGCGATCTTTTGAGAGCTCGCTATTGATGGTCAGCGCTGTTATCTCAAGATTCCCGTTAATTGTTACGGATATGCCGTTTTTTTCCAAGCTAACCGATTCCTGCGAAAGAGCGTTTTGCAGGGTTTTTGCCTGGTTGCGCAGATCTTTGTATTGTTTTAGTTTTGAGAACATAATTTTAGGCTTAATTTCATTTTTTTATAAAAAATTTAGGGATAAAACTGAAAAATTTTTTAATTTTTCAATGTTTAAAAATTAGAATTTAAGAATTAATGGTCTTGTTTCCGCAAATTAAAATAATCAGCAATAGTATAATGATGTTCGCACGTATTAAAATACCAGCGGTTCCTCGTATCCGGCATTGTCATCCAGCCTGTTTTGGAAGCTGGTTGTTTCGGCGTTAAAGGTGAGCTTAACTACCCCCGTTGGACCGTTGCGGTGCTTTTCTATATATATTTCGGCTAAGTTTTTTTCATGTTCGGCTAAATCTTCAAACTTATAATTTCGATCCGATGACTTTCTGTATATAAACATGACAACATCCGCATCCTGCTCAATAGAACCGGAATCTCTGAGATGGGACAATTTGGGAATGGCCGGTTTTGACTGTTCTACTACTCGTGATAACTGCGATAGCGCGACAACCGGCACATTCAACTCGCGAGCGAGACCCTTTAGTCCTCTGGTAATTTCCGCTACTTCCTGGACGCGATTGTCGGAATATTTTCCGCGTCCTTCCATCAGCTGCAAATAATCGATGATTAATAAATCCAAACTTTTTTCGATCTGCAATCTTCTGGCTTTTGTCCGGATTTCCATTATGGAACTGGCCGATGAATCATCGATATGGATTTGCGCTTCGGAAAGCTGGCCCATGGCATGGCCGATGCGCATAAAATCATTGTCTTCTTCGCGGTCGGAAAGCCTTCCGGTGCGCATTCTCCAAAGACTGACCCCGGCTTGGGCGCAAAGCATGCGGTCAACCAGCTGTTCCTTGCTCATTTCCAGCGAAAATATTCCGACAGCCGCTTTTGACTTAACTGCCGCATTGCGGGCAACATCAAGAGCTAAGGATGTTTTGCCGACACTCGGCCGTGCCGCAAGAATTATAAGGTCCGATTTTTGCAGCCCCGCCAACTTATTATCAAGATCGGTCAGGCCCGTCGCCAGGCCCCTGAGCTTTCCGCTTAATTTATGCAATTCGTCTATCCGATCGAACGCTTCAGTCAGCAGATTATCAATCGGCAGAAACACGTTCTTCAGGTATTTCTGGGAAACATTGAACAGTTTTTTTTCCGCTTCATCCAGAATTTTATCGATTTCTTCGTCTTCGTTAAAGCCAAGTTCCGTAATTTCGCTTGCCGCGGTGATAAGACGGCGCAGAGTTGCTTTGCGCTGGATTATATTGGCATAATGTACGACATGGGAAGAAGTGGCTACGGCATTCGATAAATGCGCCAGATAGCTCCGGCCGCCGATTTTTTCCAGCAGGCCTTTTTCCTCAAGGCGGTTTGCCACGCTTAGGATGTCGATCGGCTCGTGCCTGGAATAAAGCTGCTTCATCGCTTCAAAAATGTAGGCGTTTTGCTGCTTATAAAAGTCGCCTTCCGAAACGCGGTCGGCAATCTTGATGAACGCGTCTTTATCGATCAAAAGACAGCCGAGCAAATGCTCTTCGGCTTCGATATTCTGCGGTGGAAGCTTTTCCTTTGTTTTATCGGTTTTTTCCATAATCATTGCTTGCCTCTAAATAATACATTTAAAATTTTCTTCACGCAAGTAAGTTTCTTCTTGATAATTTGTTTATAAATTCATTGCTCCGAGATCCATCAGCATCTGACCCAAAAATCAATTATAGTAAAGATTCCCCATAATTATTATGCTTGATTTTTGTTCGAATATCTGCTATAGTATTATTATAATCTGCAAAACGCAGTTTTTTATTTGCGCCATAGGCGTAATTCGCTTGCCTTACGATATTTTAATTCCTGCAAGCTGCCGTGCCCCCGCAAACTTGCTTAGTCCTCACGGGGGGGCATACAGTCGGCTCTATTATAATCGCGCAACAAGCACATTTATAAAATTTATGGTAATATCAAAATAGAATCATGCGCCGTTAGCTCAGCCGGTAGAGCAGCTGCCTTTTAAGCAGAAGGTCACTGGTTCGAATCCAGTACGGCGTACCAAATATTTGTCAGGGAGGATTAAGAATGCTGAGCATCCTTGCGCCTATATTTATGTTGCTGGCAGGAGCATTATTGGCGTTCGACTTGAATTGCATCTATATCTTATATATATTTGCAGGATTGGCTGCTATTATCCATGCACTTTTCAGGATCAAGGCTAATAAGGCCGTAGGCCATAAGCCGTAACAATTTTACGAGAGGGCGGCCTTGCCCTTTCTTTTTGTCTTTAAATTGCTTTAAATATTTAAGCCGGGATAGCTCAACGGTAGAGCAGTGGTTTTGTAAACCATTGGTTGGGGGTTCAAATCCTCTTCCCGGCTCAGGGCGATGTTTTATAATAATAAACAGTAAAGGAGGAATGGCTTGAAAAGCCCAAAATCGCAAGCGGCAATCACTATCGATTATAGGCTGTCGACAGGAACCTATGCTTTCCAAGGCCGTAAGTACGAATTTTTTATTGACGTATACGATTCTGATAGAATTGCTTTTCTGCCGGAAAAAAAGGGCGTTGAAATCTCGGAAATTGAACCTTGCGATATAGAGATAACCCTAAGAGCGCGCAATAAACTGCTTAAAATGGCACAAATTGAAAATAAGCCCGGTTTAACAGCGATAAAGTCGGGAAATCCGGTGCAATTGATCTTCAAGGAAAAAAGCATCCGCTGGCTCACGTATGGTTTGAAGATTTCAGTTTTAGCTCGCGATGCCGTCGTTCATCGCGATGCAGTGCAAACGATCAAAAAATTCAAAGTCCAAAAAAAGCAACAGTGAAACAAAATCCCGCCAATGCGGGATTTTAAAATCTATTATAATCTTGCCAATCTGCCATAATAATATTTATAATTGATCTATGAAGTTTTCGATTTATACTCTCGGCTGCAAGGTCAACCAATGCGATTCGATGGATTTAAGCCGCAAGCTTTCAGCGGAAGGGCATGAATTGGTTGAAACCGGAGCTGATGTGGCGATCATCAATACTTGTTCCGTAACGAAAACGGCGATTCGTAAGGATAGGCGGATGGTCAACAAGGCCAAAGCCGAAAATCCAAAAGCAAAAATCGTCGTCATGGGATGCTGGCCGGCTGTATATGGGAAAGACATTGTTTCAGCAGACACGGTTTGGGGGGCGGGGAAGTTGGATGAACTTGTAAAACAAATTTCCAATTTCCAATTTCCAATAAAAGTCCCAAGTCCCAATAATATTCCTAATTCCCAATTGCAAAAATCCCGCTATTTCCTGAAGGTGCAGGATGGCTGCGAGCAATATTGCACTTATTGCGTCATACCTTATGCCAGGGGAAAACTGAAAAGCAGGCCGGCTAATGAGATTCTTGATGAAGCGCGGAAAGCGGTTAAGCAAGGATACCGTGAAATAGTGCTTTGCGGGATACATCTTGGATTGTATGGGGCAGAGGCCAGAAGCAGGAAGTTAGAAGCAAGAAAAAGCATAAGCATGCAAAAATGCGATCTTACATCTTTACTGAAATCTTTAATTATTATTAATGGTTTGGGAAGGATCAGGTTGAGTTCGATTGAAGTTAACGAGGTAACGGACGATTTGGTTGAATTGCTGGCGGAAAGCGTTAAGCTATGCCGGCACCTGCATATTCCGCTGCAATCGGGCAGCGATAAAATTTTGAAGCTCATGAACCGCCCCTATAACAGCGAGCAATTCATGGAAAAGGCCGGGCAAATCAGGAAAAACATACCCGATATCGCGCTTACAACCGATGTCATAGTCGGCTTTCCCGGAGAAACCGAAAGCGACTTTAAGGATACGTATAATCTTATCAAGTCGGTCGGATTCAGCCGCTTGCACGTGTTTCCTTTTTCGCCGCACGAAAAAGTCCCTGCCTATAAATTGCCTAAGCGAATTGAAGCGGAAACCATAAAAAAAAGAACCAGAAAATTGAAAAATCTCGGGTCTGAACTGGAAAACGGGTACCGCAAAAAATTCAAGGGCAGGGAGCTTGAGGCAATCATTGAGCATAATAACGATTCAAAGTTTATCGCCAAAACTGAATATTATTTTGATGTAGAGCCCAATAAAGAGTCTTTGGCAAAGCAGGCGAACGGGGGAAAAAAAATAAGGGCGGGAAGCCTGATAAAAATCAAAATTCAATAGATCCGGTTTATTGATAAGATTATTTATGCTATACTGAGCATAATTAACCAATGCCGGCAAACAGGTGTAATTGCTGTTGCCAAAAAACATCCACTGGCAGTTCTTGATTTGGCTTAATAGTTATTATTTTAACCTGGCTTGGATACAAAGGTTTAATCAAGCCTGGTGTGGCCGGCTAAAAAGGTATGAAGCAGTGCTTCCAAAAAGGATTCAGCTTCGGTTTCACGTCCGGCATCATAACGACGCTCGGGCTGGTTGTCGGGCTGCAATCCGGAACGAACTCCAAGCTGGCGGTAGTCGGCGGAATCCTGACAATCGCCATAGCAGACGCGCTTTCCGACGCTATCGGCGTCCATATCTCGGAAGAATCAGAAAACGTGCATTCTCCCAGGGAAATATGGGGGGCCACTTTCGCAACTTTTATTTCCAAGCTTGTTATTGCCCTGACTTTCCTGCCGCCCGTTTTACTGCTTCCGCTGGGCAGTGCGATTGTTGCCAGCATAGTTTGGGGTATAGCTCTGGTCGGAATTTTCAGCTTTTATATGGCCAAGCGCGAGAAACAGCGGCCGCTAAGAATTATATTCGAACACGTAAGCCTCGCTGTAACCGTTGTTATAATCACGCATTTTGCAGGGAATCTGATCAATTATTATTCATTAAGCATTCATTAATATAAAAATTATGCTTTCCGCATTCGCTTATAATGTAATTTTCGGGTTACCGTTCATTGTTTGGGGCGGTATACTAACATTTGTCTTTTTTTTATCGGCCGCATTCATACCTCTGGCGCGCAAATGGAAGCTGGCCAATATATCCCATGAATGGCACTACCGACTGGCGTACATTGCTTTGATTTTGGGGGCATTTCACGCAATTTTTGGGATATTACTGAATTTAGGGTTATAATTTGCTATCCGCATAATAATTCTTTGACAATTGACTTGACATTTATAACAATATTTGTTATAGTTTCCGGTTGAGAAATTAAATAATCCTCAATAAATTTGACATTTGGCAAATCCAGGCGTTGCTCAATAAAGAGGATTTTTTTTATACAAAATTTTAGATTTTGACGAATATGTGGCCATTTATCCTAAAATTAAACGGAGATTCGGCATCCCAAGCCAATTACACCCATAAGCTTCCCAACTATTGGGGGCTTTGGAAGATTTTTGAACAGAAAAAGATCATGAGCAGGGAAAAGTTCAAAAATATGTTTTCCCGTTCAAGGCGGATCGGCAGGTATTTTCCCGAGATTATCATGGAAGATCTGGATTTGCCGGAAGAAAAGATCTTAAAATGTTTGGCGGAGTTTTATAGCCTGCCTCATGTATTTTTGCGCAATAAGGTTATAGCTGCTCCTGTAATCAACTTGATTCCCAAAGAAATCGCCCAGCAGAATTCGGTCGTAATTTTCAAAAAGATCAGGAACGTAATCCATGTCGCAACAACCGCGCCTGAAAACCACCAGGTCTTCGACTTTATCCATAAAAAGACAGGTTTGGTCCCCAAGATATTTATAACGACGCCCAGAGATATAGAAGTAGCGTTGATGAAATACAATGTCAGCATCCGGGAGGATTTTGCCAAGATAATCGACCAGAGCCTTGGAGAAGCCATTTCATCGAATGCATCAGCGGAAAAATTGGCGCAGTTCGTGCCTGTCATTAGAATGGTCAACAGCATCATCGACAAAGCCTTGATAAAAAATGCCTCGGATATCCATATCGAACCGACAGCCGAAAAAGTGGTTATCCGCTATCGGATCGACGGAATCCTGCATAAGATGGCGGAACTTCCGGCCGTTTTATTGTCATCGATCGTTGCCAGAATCATCAT
>CAZAFZ010000036.1:0-7372 GCA_964484745.1 uncultured Gammaproteobacteria bacterium
ATTTCGAATTTCGAATTTTAAATTTCGAATCAAATTTGAATGACCGAATGTTTCAAAATTAATAAATTCTGTCATTAGACATTAATTCAAAATTCATAATTCAAAATTAATATTTGAATTTAAAATATATGTCTCCCGTGCGAAGAAAGAAATTTTCAACAAAGTATATATTTGTCGTAGGAGGAGTGATGTCCGGCGTGGGAAAAGGAGTGACCTGCGCCTCGATCGCCAGGATACTCGAGAGCAAAGGGTTCAATACCAGCGTCATCAAGATCGACCCTTACATCAACGTGGACGCCGGCACGATGAATCCTGTTGAACATGGCGAAGTTTTCGTAACCGAAGACGGCGATGAAACCGACCAGGACATCGGAAATTATGAGAGATTTTTGAATAAAAACATCTACCGCGAAAATTACATGACAACCGGCCGCGTTTATATGTCCGTCATCCAGCGCGAACGCAATTTGGAGTATTGCGGCAAGTGCGTGGAGGTGGTGCCGCATATACCGATGGAAATCCGTGAAAGGATCGAAAAGGCGGTGAAGAAAACCAAAAGCGAAATAATGATAATTGAGATAGGCGGTACGGTCGGAGAATACCAGAATTTGCTGTTTTTGGAAGCGGCCAGGATGATGAAGCTGCTGAAGCCGGAAGATGTCATGTTTGTCATCGTCAGCTATCTGCCGATCCCTTCCAAGGTCGGGGAAATGAAGACCAAGCCGACCCAGTATGCGATCAGGTCGTTGAACGAGGCCGGCATCCAGCCTGATTTTGTCATCGCGCGGGCTGAAGCGGACATCGATGAACCTCGCAGAAAAAAGATCGCCGTTAACTGCAATATGCATCCGGGAGACGTCATTTCCGCCCCGGACGTGGAATCGATCTATGATGTTCCGATCAATTTCGAAAAAGACAACTTGGGGGCAAGAATACTCGAAAAATTCGGCTTAAAGGAGCGGAAGAAAGATTTAAAGGAGTGGCGCAAAGTCACCGAAAAATTAAAAGCTGCCAAAAAACCGGTTAATATCGGCATAGTCGGTAAATATTTCTCAACCGGAGATTTTTGCCTCTCTGATTCCTATATATCCGTAATCGAAGCGATCAAGCATGCTGCAGTAGCCAACGGCATCAAGCCGACTATCAGCTGGATCAATGCCGAAGAGATCGAGGCAAAAGGCACGAAATCTCTGGAAAAATACGACGGCATTATCGTCCCGCAGGGATGGGGTTCGCGCGGTTCGGAAGGAAAGATCAGAACCATCAAATATTGCCGCGAGAACAAGGTGCCTTATTTCGGCTTGTGCTATGGAATGCAGATGGCGGTGATAGAATTTGCCCGCAATGTCTGCGGTTTCAGGAAAGCCAACAGCGAAGAGGTCGATCCGAAAACACCTCATCCGGTAATCCATATCATGCCCGGCCAAAAAGAGCTTCTGGCCAAGAAGCAGTACGGCGGTACCATCAGGCTGGGAGGATGGCAGTGCAAATTAGTCCCCGGAACAAAATTGGCCAAAGCGTATGCCAAAAAATTCGGCAAAAAAACAATTGTTTCGGAACGGCACCGGCACCGCTATGAATTCAATAGCGCTTATCGTGAAAAATTCCAAGAATGCGGGATGAGAATAGCCGGAACATCTCCGGACGGACAGATAGTCGAAGCTATCGAGCTAACCGACCATCCGTTTTTCATCGGCACCCAATTCCATCCTGAGTATATTTCCAGACTGCTTGATCCGCACCCGTTATTTATCGAGTTTTTGCGTGTCAGCCAATCATTGAAAAAACGCTAACATAAAAAAACAGGCCTAATTGAACCGGGACCTGTTTTTTATATCGCGGAAATAAATTGAACTAGTTTTTGTTCGTTGCGGCAGGAATTACATTAACGATAGTGGTTTCTTTCAGCCGGCTGTCGAATTTTTTCAGCTTTTTGCTGGTGAATTTGACCGTACCTTCCAAGGCCGCAAATATCGTATGGTCATTGCCGAGCATTACGTTTTTGCCAGCATGGTATTTTGTTCCTCTCTGCCTGATAATTATCGCTCCGGCCTTGGCGAATTGGCCGTCATAGAGCTTAACTCCCAATCTTTTGGACATTGAATCGCGGCCGAGCGATGTTGAGCCGCCTGCTTTTTTATGGGCCATATTATTTTTCTATTCAAAAAATGGCGCCTGGCCATAATTCAAATAGGTCATCAATTTTAATATTTCATAATTTAATATACGAAAAAATCAAGAATAAGTCAAGAAAAAAATATCCGGGCCATTCTCTTGACAAACTGTTCAGCCTGATATATAATCTAAAACAAGTAAAATAATAACTATTATGAGTTTAAAACCGGCAAAAATCCCTTTTGGAAGCTTATTTGGAATTATTACCCTTGCGGTCATTGTCTTGACCATATCTTGGCGCCGGGCATCAAATCAAGCATAAGCAAGATTAGATAGAAAAGACCCGGCCGCAAAGCCGGGTTTTTTTTGCAGAGTACTTAATAATCATGGATTAGCGCCCCCTGCCTGTCGGACAAAGCAATTGCCCGACAGGCAGGGCGCGCTTACCCCTGATCACCATAAATCCTTCCTGGCGGTTATTATACCGATCTGCCGGAGCTAATCGCTTGAGGCAGCGCGCATGAAGACTACCACAATAGCCGAAATGCGGCCAGGCAACGGTAAGCGCGCCTTACCAATTAGTCCGAAAATCGGACAAAAATCAAGAGAGGGTGGAAAAACCGCCCTCTCCCCTCAAAACTATGGCCAGCTTACAATACAACATTTCAATCATCAGCATTATTATTATTATCCGGTATTGCCCGAGTTGATTTTATTTTTCCAGGAAATTAACATCAGCTCGGGTAAGCCCGAGTTTTTTAAACTGTAAAATTGTCCATTCAAAATCAACCGACAAATAATGAAAACGAGAGGAGCAATTATGGCCAGAGATCTCTTGGAACCGAAAAAAAGAAAGATATTGAGCTTTTCCAGCCTATTCCGCGATGGTATGCAGAACGCCAAAATGAATATTTCCCCGGCCAATGCATTGAAAATCGTCAAATGGCAGGCATTGCTGGGCCTAGACTATTCAGAGCTCGGCTTCGTAAATGCAAGCAAATTCACCAACGACCTGTTTGCAGCTGCCTTGAAACTCGATTTGGGCAAGATGAAAATCGCCGCCTTCGGCCGCACCAGAAAGGCCAGAGAAAAAGTTAATGAATCAGCAGACTTGAAGGCCATAGTCAAGCTGGGAGTGCCGGTTGCGGTAATTGTCTGCAAATCCAGATTAATGGACGTAAAAGAATCCCTGCTGTCCACCAATGATGCTAACCTTCTCATGATCTACGAAAGCGTAAGCTATTTGAAGGAGCAAGGGCTGGAAGTCATTGTGGATCTCGAGCATGCCGTTGACGCCTGGTACGGCCGCGGCAAATTCGGCCGATCCTTCAATAAAATTCTGGAGCGGAACGTGCATCGCACATATTTCGAAAGCGTGGTCCGCATGGCGATCCGGGCTGGCGCCGATTCTTTGGCTGTCTGCGATACTAACGGAGGAGCAGCTCCAGAGGAAGTAGCCTGCATGTTAGAGCAATTAACCGGTAGTTATCCGGACATGCAGTTTGGCTTCCACGGGCATAATGACAATGACCTGGCCGTCGCCAATACGCGGGCGGCGGTTCTGGCAGGAGCTAACCATTTCCAAGGCGTGGAAAACGGCTATGGCGAACGGTGCGGCAACGCCAATCTGCTCACGGTTATTGCCAGACTGCAGCTGAAAGACGGTTATGCGATATTGCCTGAAGAATCAATGAGGCAACTGACCGACTATTCGCATTTAGTCGCCAGGTCGTTCAATCGACAACCAAGATACCGTGACCCATTTTTCGGAATATCTGCATTCGCGACCTATGCCGGCATGCATGCCAGCAGCGAACGCCGCAGCCCAGGGGCTTACTTTCAATGCGAACCCGAACTGGTCGGAAATAAGCCGGAGATCGGAGTTAACAGGCAGTCCGGGCAGTCGAATATCGCCTCGATGGCAAAAAAATTCGGCTATCAACCCAGCTCCGAGGAATTACAGGCGTTAATGAAAATTTTCGCCGACGAGATCGAGTGCGGGGCCTTTGAAATCTGCCCTAACTCTTTCGTGATCGCCTGCCAAAAAGCTACCGGCAAATACCGCCCTTTTTTCAAGCTAAAAAGATGGAGGGTGGTAACCGGCGGGAACCATGAAACATTCAGCGAAGGATCCGTGCGGCTGGCGATCGGCAAATCCCAAAAACATGAAATTTCAGAGGCAAAGGCGGTTTTGATGCCATCTGGCTCAGTTTAATGAAAGCCTTGCAGCCGGATTATCCGACGCTTGACCAGGTTGTGCTGAAATCTTTCGATCTGCATGCGCTGGGCGTAAGCAGGGAAGGCAGCAGCGCTCCGGTGCGCATTTTGATGGAATTTTCCACTAAAGACGGCAGTTTAAACTGGGAAATGGCCGGCGTCAGCCGCAATTCAACCAAGGCCGGGCTAAGGGCCTTGATCGACGGATTGCACTGGTACCTGACCATCACCAATGTACCTAATAAAAATTGAACCAAACAAGGCTGATACTGTATCAGCCTTTTATTTTATGTGACCACGGTTAATTTAATAACAAAACGGGCAGGGCAATAATGATACGGGATAAAATTAAGATAATATAAAATGTTAAAACGAAAGCGGAAAATGCCAAAAAAATAAAAAAGAATTTTCTATTTGAATTATGAATTTGTTGCTAAATGATATTTAAATTTATTTATGGCCGGTAGATATAAATTTGCCTTTGTTATTTAAAAGATGCTTTCGCTCCACTCCAGCATGATATGGTTTTTTCGTCATCCCGGAGCGGCCATAAGGAGCGATGGCATCCATTAAATAAGGCGTTGCCACCCAGCCATATTCAATTCAGTACAAAAATAAATTTTTTTGCTAAAACTTGACAATTGCAAAAATATGCTATAAGATTGATTTTATGAACCGAATTACCGCCCAAAATTTATTGCTTAACTTGCTGTTGCTCCGCAATAAACGGGTGGTATTGGATTTTGTTTAAGCGGCGGATAGCCGAGGAAGAGCAGACCACCCGTTAAGCGGGTGTTTTTTTGTTCAATGGCCTTTAAAATCAAACAAGCAGACAGGAGAAAAACATGCCACAGGTATTTCTTAACGACGTGACGCTGCGAGAAGGAGCCCAGGTCGCCGGCGGTGCAATGGAACCGGATGACCAGCTGACCTTTGTCCAGATGCTTGTGGAAAACGGCATGGACATGATCGAAATCGGTTACCCAGCGAGCTCGGCGGAAAATATGCAAAATTGCCGGCGCATAGTAGAATTCGTTAAAAGTTACCCTAAAATGAAAAAACCGCTGTTATCCGGATTAGCCAGGGCTATCGAAGCTGACATATTTGCGGTCAAAGAAGCGGGCTGCGACGTATGCCACATATATATCCCGACTTCCGATCAACTGCGCAAGTCGATGTTCAAGGATGTGAAATACGGGAAAACCGATGAGGAAAAAAAAGAATGGGTCTTGAGACAGGCAGCCAAGATGGTCGGCTTTGCCAGGGATTTGGGTTTCTCCAAGGTTGAATATTCTCCTGAAGACTCCGCGCGGACCGGACAAACCCAAGCAGGCTTCAAATACCTCTGCCGGATAGTTGAAGCGGTTATTGATGCCGGCGCAGATATCGTTAACATACCCGATACGACAGGCTTGCGGATATTGGACCAATTCGGCAAGTTGATCAAGAAACTGTTCGAGAAAGTTCCGAATATCAGCCAGGCAGTTATTTCAGTCCATTGCCATAACGATTCGGATTGCAGTACGAACAATGCGCTGTATGCGATCAAATACGGAGCCAGGCAGGTTGAAGGGACCTTTTTCGGCCTGGGCGAACGCAGCGGGATGACAAAATTCGAAACGCTGATCATGAATCTGACCTCCAATCCCGAATTCAATGACATAGCCCTGCATTTTAATCCTGCAGCCTGTAAATCCATGGTTGATTTCGTGGCCGGTTCCTTGGCAATGTCTGTTCCGCGCCAATGGCCTGTAGTGGGCTTGCAGAATTCATTATGCTCAAGCGGGACGCACCAAGCCATCGAAGTGAGAGCCAAAAAACAGGGCAGGAACAGCGCTTATTATGGCTGGAAACCCGAGCGCTACGGCAATCAGCCGGTTAAAACGGTGCTCAATACCTATTCCGGCCAGGAAGGATTTCGAGAGAAGCTGACCTTGCTGGGTTTCCGGGTCAACAGCGGACAGCTAAAGGCCATTTATCAGATGTCGATGCGAAAATCGGCCAGCAAAGGCAATCTTCCTTTAAGCGACCGTGAAATTTCGGCAATTGTCCAGGATGTCGTGCAAGAAATCCCATTTCCGATCGAAATAAACCGCTGTCAGGTTGTCGGCGGAGGCGGCACGATGCCGGTTGCCGCAGTAGAAATCGGCGTAAATGGGGATTCGACCATCGTGGAAAACAACGGTAACGGCCCGTTCGACGCATTAATGCTTGCTATCCTGAAAGGCGCAGCCATATACTATCCGGAGCTGCAAAATATCAGCAAATTCGACCTGGTGGTTTGGAAAGTCAGGAACATAACCCAGGAGACAGGTTCACTGGCGGACTTTTTTACCTGTATCAGAGTGTATGAAAATGATGAACAGGCAGGACTCTTTTCCGGACAGGCCATTGATCCTGACACTATCCAGGCAGCAGCCGTATCTTTTGCCAGATGCCTGAGCTGGTTTTTGGCTTCAAAATAGGTTCTTTATAATGCAATAAGGCATTCCTGGCGAATGCCTTTTATTGTGTTGTTTTTTTCAGCAGATGTGCTATATTATAGTATCAAGACAAGCAGGGAGGACACATGCCAGATAGATCATTTATGTTATTTTATCCCCTTACGGATCTGAATTCCATCCGCAAACCATTACTTTCGCCCTGTTGTTATAAGGCAATTTACCTGCAAAGAAAAGGCAAGGAATTGGTCGGTTTTTGCAGCGATTGCAATAAGCAGGTTGTCCGGGAAAATCCGGCAAACCGCAATTTGGAATGGATGGAGGGCGGCCGATTCGGCGCATAATCGATACCCCTTAGGCAAGCTTAAGGGGTTTTGAATTGACATTTTTCAAAATATTTGCTATCATGCATACATGGACAAAATAATGCAAAAAACTTTTTTCTATTTTTATTTTTGGTTTTTTCCGCGGAAATCAGTTTTTTGCTATTTTTCTTGAATCGATAAAGCAAATTAAGATAATAAAAAACTGGTTTCCGCGAAAGAAACCAGTTTTTAATTTTATGCACCTTAAAGCAAATCAAAAAAACCTGAATGGGG
>CAZAFZ010000036.1:7382-8679 GCA_964484745.1 uncultured Gammaproteobacteria bacterium
GAGGGCGGTATGGTCATCACAATGCAGCCAGCAGCTACGGAAACACAAATTAGGGCCATTTGCGATTTTTTGGCCGGTTACAATTCTGCCAATTATGCTTACATGCAGGAAGCCAAGGAACAATTGGCCGGTGCAGTCAATGCCGGCAAAGACCTGACGCTGATCAATGTGCTTGGTTATACTCCCGATAAGCAGCGCCTTATCGATAAGCTTTTATTTTTTGAAGGCATTGAGGAGATCAGGGTCGTGAAAAAGTATTCGCTGGTCAGCAAGGAATTCACGCAAAACCGGCCGGTTGTGGTCGGCAGGGATTTTCCGTCCGGCCGCAGGGAAGTCGTGCTAAACGGTAGCGAGTTCGCTATCATGGCCGGCCCGTGCGCGGTCGAGTCGGCGGAACAAATCGAGGAAATCGCCAGGTTCGTTTCAAGTATGGGCCTCAGCATCATGCGCGCCGGGGCCTATAAGCCGAGAACTTATCCTTCTTCCTTCCAGGGATTAAGGAAAAACGGCTTGCATATCCTTAGGAAAGCCGCGGATAAATACCGCCTGCTGATCGTTTCTGAAATGACCGAGGCCAGCCAAGCGGAACATTTTAAAAAGTACGTAGATCTGATCCAGATCGGTACGCGCAATATGCACAATTTTGAACTGCTGAAAGCGGCAGGCCGGATCGGACTGCCGGTGCTTCTAAAGCGCGGCTTATCGGCAACGATTGATGAGCTGCTTGGAGCGGCTGAGCATATCCTGTCCGAGCAGGCCCGGAATGGCCATAAGCAGCAGGTCGTAATCTGCCTGCGGGGAATCCGGACCTTTGACTGCGAGCTGATGAGAAATACGCCGGATTTGGCCACGATCGCCGCACTGAAAAAAAGCAAAACCGGGCTGGCGATAATCTTCGACCCGTCGCATTCGACTGGCGACCGTGAACTGGTGCTGGCCAACAGTAAAATGGCAGCCGTAGGAATGGCTAACGGGCTTTTAGTGGAAATCCATCCAAATCCGTCCGAGGCATTGGTGGATGGTCCGCAAAGCCTGAATTTCGCGCAATTCGAGGATTTGCTGGAAAAACTGCGTCCTCTCTGCACATTGGAAAACAGGGTTATAACCTGATTGATGATTTCGAAAGGGACAGGCCAGCAGCTTGTCCCTTTTCAAAAAAACAAGTAAAATTAAATAGTGAGCTTGCCGCAAGAGGCCGCCAAGCAATATATAAACGGCAAAGGACGCTAAATTATTAAGCGAGCTTAAGAAATTAGCTATTTGATCTATTTTAAAATCATTATGAAAAAAATTAAAA
>CAZAFZ010000037.1:0-8417 GCA_964484745.1 uncultured Gammaproteobacteria bacterium
ATTATGCCGGCGCTTTGCCGGATTTTTTCGGTATTAATGGGCGCATTAACCGTGTTTTTATATTTATTATACTGCGCTTTAAGGTCCATTGCCAAATAATCGACCAGCCGCCTTTTTATCAATTCTTTGAGCATCCGCGGATTCGTACCATTGGTATCAAGCTTGACTTGATAATCCAGACTTTTGATTTTGGCGATAAATTCAGGCAAATCGCTATGCAGGGTCGGTTCTCCTCCGGTAATGACGGCTCCGTCCAGTTTGCCCCGGCGGCTTTGCAAAAAATCAAAAAGGCCAGCCATCGAAATGGCTGACTGGCCCTTTTTGCCGTTTGTATCAGTTTGTTTGGCTGTAACCACGAGCTCGGGATTGTAGCAGAAATGGCAGCGGAAATTGCATCCTTGAGTGAATATTATCGCCGAAATATGCTTTGGATAGTCCAACAAGCTGAATTTTTGTAAGCCTCCGATAATCATGATTAGTTGATTTTTCGGTCAATTAAGCGGCCTGTTCTTTCACCTTGAACATTTTGCGATGCATGAATTCGGCCTGTTTGCCGTCATTCCATTGGCCAACCGGCCTTAAATAACCGGTTACTCGGCTGTAAACTTCGCAAGGCTGTCTTTTTGCTTTAATCGGGCTCATTTTGTTTAGCTGGTTATTTGGTTAATTAGCCGATGGCGTCCGGTTGTTTTCCGCAGGCCGGTGGCTAACTGCCAATAAACCTTTTATTTTTCATTTTTAGATATTTTATCTGTTGATATGAACTCAGGCCATTGCTTTATTTATCTCTTTTTCCAGGGCCTTGGCGTCAGCCACTTCTTCGGCAAAATATCCGATCTCTTCGTCGCATTTCGGGCAATAATGATGCTCTCCGGAAATGTAGCCGTGCTTGGGGCAAATCGAAAAGGTCGGCGTTAGCGTGAAATAAGGCAGTTTATATTTATGGGCAATGGTGCGTATGAGTTTTTTTACCGCTTCGGCCGAAGGCATCGCTTCGCCTATAAAGCCATGGAAGACCGTTCCGCCCGTATACCTGGTCTGGATATCGTCCTGGATGTCAAGCGCTTCAAAAATGTCATCGGTAAAATTGACCGGCAGCTGGGAAGAGTTGGTATAATAAGGCGATGCTTTGCCGGCCATCACGTATTCTTCGTTGGCTACGATAATGTCCGGATATTTATCCTTGTCGATCCTGGCCAATCTCCTGGTCACTCCTTCCGCCGGTGTCGCTTCAAGATTATATAAATGGTTGGTTTCATTCTGGTAATCCATTATCTTCTCCCGCATGAAGTCCAGGGTTTTAACAGCAAACTCCCTGCCGGCATCCGCGGTTATGGGCTGGCCGACCGGCTTAAAATTCAAGACTGCTTCATTCATGCCGATTATGCCGATGGTGGAAAAATGATTGTTCCAATATCCGTCGAACCTTCCCTTTATGCCGGAGAGATAATGCTTGGCGTATGGATATAGTCCGTTTTCGGTGAGATTCTCGAGGATTTCCCGCTTGGTTTCCAGGCTCTCCTTGGCGGTCTCCATCAGGTTTGAAAGCTTCTGGAAGAATTCCTCTTCGCTCTTGGCCAAATAGCCGAGTCTGGGCAGATTGATCGTCACTACGCCGACCGAGCCGGTCAGGGGGTTGGCTCCGAACAATCCTCCGCCCCTGCGCCGCAGTTCGCGGTTATCGAGCCTCAAGCGGCAGCACATGGACCTGGCATCCTCGGGATTCATGTCGGAATTGATGAAGTTGGAAAAATATGGTATTCCGTATTTGGCAGTCATTTCAAAGATCTTCTCGGCTACCGGGGAATCCCAGTCGAAGTCGTTGGTAATATTGTAGGTCGGTATCGGAAAGGTGAAGACCCTGCCTTTTGCGTCGCCGGCCATCATCAGTTCGGCAAAAGCCAGATTAAACATGTCCATTTCTTCCTGAAAATCCCCGTAAGCTTCGTCCATCGGCTGTCCGCCGACTATCACATTCTCATCTTTGAACATGCTGGGAATGGTCAGATCAAGAGTTATATTGGTAAACGGAGTCTGGAAGCCGACGCGGGTCGGAACATTGATGTTGAACAAGAACTCCTGCAAAGCCTGCTTGACCTCCTTATAGGTCAGCTTATCGTACCTGATGAAAGGCGACAAATATGTATCAAAATTGGAAAAAGCTTCCGCTCCCGCCACTTCGCCCTGCAAAGTATAGAAAAAATTGATTATTTGCCCCAAGGCGGTCCGGAGATGCTTGGCCGGACCGGATTCGATCTTGCCGCTTACGCCGCCGAAACCCCTGACCAAAAGGTCGCGCAAGTCCCAACCGGCGCAGTACGGAGCCAGGATCTGCAGATCATGCAGATGAAAATCCCCGTTCTTGTGCGCCTCCCTGATTTTAGAAGTATATATTTTATTGAGCCAATAGTTCGATGAAATGGCTGAGGCCAGATGGTTGTTCAATCCCTGCAGGCTGAAGCTCATATTGGAATTCTCTTTTACCCTCCAGTCCACCTGGTTCAAATATTGGTCCATTAAAACGTTAGTATCCAGCATGTTCTGCATGTCCCTTACCCTGGCGCGCTGGTCGCGGTAAAGGATGTATGCCTTGGCTGTTTGAATCTGCCTGTTGGAAATAAGCACCTCTTCAACCAGATCCTGGATCTCCTCAACGGCAGGAATTGACCTGGCGTGGAATTTCTTCTGCAGCTGCTTAACAACTTCATCGCTTAGCTTTTTTGCCATTGCCTCATCTTCCTGGCCTACTGATTTTAAAGCCTTATAAATTGCGCTGCTGATCTTTTGCTGGTCAAAATCTACGATTTCACCTGACCTTTTCCTGATTTGAGTGATCATGTTGCTCATATTTTAATATTAAGGTTTAATGCTTAATTCCAATCCGCAAATAATATTCTACTCTACGAATATTCGCTCTGGTTTTAATTCGCTTGTTTGGCTAATTACGATTTGCTTTTCTCTTTCCTACCAGCTTATCGACTTCTTCGCTGAAGTCCTGGGCGCTTTCGAAAGACTGGTAAACGCTGGCAAAACGGATATAAGCGACTTTGTCGAGCTTTTTCAGATGCTTCATCACTATCTGCCCTATCTGGTTGGTGGTTAATTCGTTTTTTTTCAATTTCTGGATATCCCTTTCAATGGCCGAAACAAGCTTTTTGAAGTTTTCATCTGTTATCGGCCTTTTTTCCAGGGCTCTTTTCAGCCCTTTGATCAGTTTTTCCCTTTGGTAGGACTGGCGCCCGCCGTCCCTCTTGATGACCGCGAGATCAAGTATTTCAAGCTCTTCATAAGTTGAAAACCTGAAGTTGCACTCCGAACATTCCCTGCGCCTTCTGATTGAAAAGCCTTCGTTGATTACCCGCGAGTCTAGCACTTTTGTGTCGCCATAATGGCAAGCTGGACATTTCATATTGATTTTGAAAGCCTTTTACAAAAAGGCTTTCAGTACTTTCCAAAACATTCTGTGTTGCCTCACAAATCATTGCAGTCGGGGGCCTGCTGCCATGATTTCTTCAACAACGATTATATATTACAGTTTTGTCATCCGAATCTGCAAGCAAGGGTTTACTGGCCTGATTAGGGCGGTTTTCAGCAAAAAAGCGCCCTTTGGGGAGATAGGCTCTTCTTTGTTAAAAAATCTATATATAGTATTCTGTATTTATTTATCCACACTATATATAGTATTTCACGCTACTTATATTATATCAATGAACGTAAAAACGGTCAATATGTTTTTGTTTTTATTTATTGTTAGTTTAAATACATGAATAGGCCAAAAATCACCCCCGACTAGTCAACACCCTTATAAGGCCTTTAGAGCCTTTTTTTTGTGGATAACTGATCTGTCAATAGCAATTTTTTTTATTTAATATGAGGTTTAATAAATATTTGGGGCCTTATCTCGGAAGTTACCCCAATAAACATCAAGAAAGGCACTAAAACTGAATGCTTTAGTGCCTTTTGAAGCTATGTAATGTTTTTTGTGTAATTTTAAACTAAGTTCATCGGAATACTTTACATCATTTTTTTCCGAATAAACGCGGGAATGGACAGCTCCTCGTCATCATCTTCCTGCTGTACGTCCGACTTCTTTTTGGCAGGCTCGGCCTGGGCTGCGCGCAAAGGCGATATTTTCTGCCTTTTCTTTTCAGACGTCCTGTTCTCCTGAAAAGGTTCCTTTTTCTCGCTGATATCGGAAATGAACGAGCTTGGCGTATAAGGCCTTTCGCTCCCGGTATCGCGCGACAAATTAAGCTTATTGTCGAAACCGGTGGCTACGACCGTAACTTTTATTTCATCCTTGAGTTTTTCGTCGATTATCGTGCCGAAGATTATCTTACAGTCCACATCGGCAGGCGCCGTAATGACCTTAGCGGCTTCGTTCACTTCATTCATGCCGAGATTGGCTCCGCCGGTAACGGTAAACAGAATGCCCCTGGCTCCGTCAATGGACATTTCCAGGAGCGGCGAGCTGATTGCCATCTTGGCCGCTTCGATAGCCTTGTTTTCCCCGGAAGCCTGGCCGATTCCCATCAGCGCTGAACCGGCATTGGACATAACCGCTTTGACGTCAGCGAAGTCGACATTGATCAGGCCGGGTAAGGTGATGAGCTCGGAAATGCCCTGCACGCCCTGGCGTAAAACATCGTCGACCACCATAAATGCGTCGAGCAGGGATGTCTTCTTGTCTATCACTTGCAGTAATTTATCGTTGGGTATGGTTATGATCGTATCAACCTTGTCAGCCAGCTCGGCCAGCCCTCTGTCTGCGATATTCCTGCGCTGGGAGCCCTCGAATGAAAAAGGCTTGGTTACGACTGCAACGGTCAAGGCGCCGAGGTCGCGGGCGATTTCCGCAATAATGGGCGCCGATCCTGTTCCGGTGCCGCCTCCCAGCCCGCAGGTTACGAAAACCATGTCCGTATCCTTTAAAAGGTCCCTCAATTCATTCTGGGTCTCTTCGGCTGCTTGGCGCCCTAAATCCGGATTCATGCCCGCGCCGAGGCCGCGCGTTATGCTCTTTCCGATATGCAGCTTTTTGGTCGCCTTATTGTAATGCAAAGCCTGCACATCGGTATTGATGGCGATAAACTCGACTCCGCGCAATCCGACATCAATCATCCGATTGATGGCTGCTCCGCCCCCTCCTCCGACGCCGATTACCTTAATTTTTGCTATAGTTTCAATAGCCGGTTTAATTTCAGCCATATGATAATATTCGATTATTATATATAAATTCGGTATTATATCCAGTCTAAATCATGGCCGATATTTTTTCAAGTCTTTGACTTGCCCGCCCACCGGCTATGTCCTAAAACGCTTAAAAAAATCCATAACCGATTTCATGGTCTTCTTGATGCTGATATTCGTCCCGCCCCATCCGGTTTTCTTGGATTCCTGGATTAAAGCCAGGTTGCCCCAAAGCGCGAGGCCCAGCGCGTTGAAATATGACAAATCATCAACTTTATCGATAATGTTGGCGGCGGTTTTGTTGGAGCCCAGGCAGGCCGGAAGCCTTAATTTGTTCTTGGCAACATCCACGATATGCGGAATTTTCGCTCCGCCCCCGATCAGGAAAACTCCGCCCGGCAGCATGCCGGAACGGTCGATTTTTTTCAATTCATTATCTACTTTTTCGAAGATCTCTTCGACCCGCGCTTCGATTATTTCCGCGACATATTTTCTTGATATGAAGACATCCTCGTCAACGGCATCTTCCCCGTCCAGCAAGGTCCGCGCATCTATTTCGTCCTTTTTGGAAAACAATTCCGGTTTCGCGCTGCCGTAATCGATCTTGATCCGATCAGCCAAAGTGATCGGACAGCGCAAGCCGATCGCTATATCGGAAGTAATATGCTCGGAACCGATCGGAATAATAGCCGCGTGCAGCAATTCGCCCTCCTCGAAAACAGCCATGCTGGTAGTCGCTGCGCCGATATTGACCAATACGGCGCCCAATTCTTTTTGCTTGGAGTTGATTACCGCCTCTGCCGCCGCCAGGGGTGAAAGGACCAAATCTTCTATCTGCATGCCGGTTCTGAAGATCGCTTTCGTTAAATTCTTGATCTGGCTGGAATGGCCTTGGATGATCAGGGTCTCGACTTCCAGCCTGACGCCGGTCATGCCGACCGGATCCTTTATGTCATCCTGGTTATCAACGGTGAATTTTACCGGAATCACGTGGAGTATTTCGTAATTCGGCGGAACCGACAATGCCCTGGCCGCCTCGATCACCCTTTCGACGTCGTCCTCCGTAATTTCACCGTCGCTCTTGCCAACCGCCACTACTCCTCTGCTGCGTTCGCAGCGGATGTGCGGAAAATTTACCCCGATCCAAGCGCTTTCAACCGGAACGGCAATCAAGCGTTCGGCTTTCTCGATGCAAGCGGTAATGGATGACGTGGCGTCTTCAATGCTGTTGACAGAGCCTTTGCTGATGCCGGCAGTAGGAACATCAACCGCTCCGATAACCTGGAATTTGTCTCCCAGGTCGGTTTGCTTGTACTGGCCTACGACCATCCGAATGGAAGTCGAGCCGATGTCCAGCCCGGCAATAATATTTTCTCTCATAAGCTTAATAAGACAGTTTCCTGTACGCTTTCAAATTTTACAGGTTATGCTTGTTTTTATTTTTGCTCTAATATCAGTTATTTCTATATCCCCAAATCTGGATATATTATTATAAATTATACATTATTACGTCAATTAATGCAAAAAATGAATAAAATAAGGCAAAAATATTAAAATTCCTATAATAATCGATGCTAATGCCGTGATCATTACGGCCGCTGCCATAATATCTTTAATTTCTTTTACATAATCGCTGATTCTCGGCTTTAAAACGTCGGTGACCCTTTCAACGGCGCTGTTGATCACTTCAGCCAGAAAAACAAGGGCGATCATGATTATCAATATCGACCATTCCCATGTTTTTAGCCCGAAAAACCATGCCAACAGCAACACCAGCGTTCCGGCGATCAGCTGGATTTTCAGGTTCTGCTCTTCGCGGATCACGCGCCAAAGGCCCTTGATTGAATATGTAAAGCTCTTAATTAGCCTGCCGAATTTTATCATAGCTTTTTGCCTAAAAATTGTTCGGTCAACTCCATCATCCGCCTCCTTTTAAGATCCGTATCGTCAGTATAACCCATTAAATGCAAAAGTCCATGGACCAGGATTATTTCCAGCTCCTTTTTCGCTCCGGTGCCGAAAATTTTACCCTGCCTTTCGATCTGCCGGTAGCAAATTATTATTTCGCCCAAAAAATCATCTTCCCCGCTAAAAGCGAGCACGTCCGTGGCTGAATCTTTCTTGCGGTAAGCGGCATTCAGGCTGCGCATCTTCTGCTCGCCGACAAACACGATCGATACTTCTTTTTTCTCCGCCTTATGTTCTTTTAAAAATCTTCCAGCCAAGCGCTTGAGGGAAGTCTCGTTTATCGCGGACTTTGTTGTGTTGGTAATTTCAACCATAAACACAAATATAATCGAGTTCCAGCGCTTATGTTTGGAATTCCGCTTTTGTTTTAGCCGCGCTGCCTATATTTTCATGCCGTAATATTTCTTATAAAGAGAGACTTTTTATCATCGCATTGTAAATATTGATATAATCCAATACGTTGCTTTGGCCGATATTATAGGAAAAGGTATAAATCTGCTCCTTCTTGCTGTCGGTCAAATAGGCGGTCAGTCCGCTTTCATTCTTGACGCCGCGCCAAATGGCGCTGGATGAAGCGTCGCGCTTGTCAAAAACGCTGTTAAGGTTAACTTCGGTTGTATTGAATTGTTTTTTAAACCATTCCTCGATCTCCTGGCGCTCCGCGTTGGGAGTTATGATGGCTTGGATGAATTGTCCGTCTTGGGTCTTGATGATTATCGAATCGTCTCCGCCGATATTTTCATTCGTCCAAAACACCGGCACAATAACGCGGTAGCCGAAGGTCGGATTATAATATTCTTTAAAGTTGGAGTTTTCCTGCAATTTTCCCTGGCCGGCAGGATTGAAAAGATTCATGAATTCAGTGTAATCGCCGTAGCCATCACCGTCGGAATCGGAGTTTTTCAGATCGGAACCGATCAGCGTTTCTTCCTTGTCGGTCAAACCGTCATTGTCGCTGTCTTGCCCGGGAACCAGCTGCTTGTTCTGGACTTCGGACTGTACGATTTCCTCTGCCGGCATCGTGGCCTCATCCAGCCAGGCTTCCAAAGTCGTAGTGGATCCGCTTTCGCTTATGTAATAAATTCCTGTTTCCTTATCGATATACCATTTATTGTTTTCCATCGACATCGTAACGCTGAAATCCTCATTGCCCAGGCGCATTTTCAGCAATGTAATCGACGTATTGGCGGTTTTTTCTTCCAGGTTGGCAACCAGCGCTTCTTTTTTGGGATAATAATTCTTGAGCAGCTTAATAAAAT
>CAZAFZ010000038.1:0-8360 GCA_964484745.1 uncultured Gammaproteobacteria bacterium
CTTGGCATATATTCGCTAATCGACGCCAAGGGACGCCAATTTACGCTAACTTTTTTTGTCTCGGGCAGTGTCGTAGACTATTCTTTTGAATTGGACACCGCATGGACTAAAATTTATAATAAACCCTAATTTATATTTTGTTGCTTTCAAATAATGCCATAGTTGTCTATAATCTTCCTGCATTAAGCTTGACTTACACTTAACTTCTACCAATATTTTTTCATTTATAACAATATCCGGAACATACGACCCCACTATTGCATTCTTAAATAAATATTGATTTTCTTTTGGCATTCGACTTTCAAATTGCTTTTCTTTAACGCTATTTGAAATGCTTTATCAGCAATCCTTTCTTTAAATGAACCGCCTAATTCACGCCAGACTTCTCGAGCCGCATCAATTATTGCATAACTCTCTTCTTTATACAAAAAATCGCTCGCTATGATATTCCTCCTTTTTTCCATGAATTTTCTTGGCGTAATTTTGCGTCCTTTGGCGTAAATTAGCGTTAATGTTATTTACCGGCAAAATCTACGGTACTTTTATAATCTTTTATCAAGCTCACCATTTCCTTCTCCAGCCCTACATCAAAATCTCCTTTCTCCTCGATCTCTTTCAGGACCTTCTCCCCGTTATTCTTAATATACTCATGGAAACTTGTCTCGAATTCGCTTACTTTGCCTACGGCTACGTCATCCAAATGGCCGTTAAGCAGGGCGTAAAAGATCATTACCTGGTTAGCTACTGATAATGTCGCATACTGGTCCTGCTTGAAAATTTCCATGAGCCTCTTGCCTCTTTCGAGTTTGGCGGTCGTTTCAGCGTCAAGGTCCGAACCGAACTGGGCGAATGCCGCAAGCTCCCTGTATTGTGCGGCTTCAAGGCGCATCTTGCCGGCTACTTTTTTCATAGCCTTGATCTGGGCGGAGCTGCCGACGCGCGAAACCGAAAGCCCTGCATTTACAGCCGGCCTCTGGCCCTGGTAGAAAAGATCCGGTTCAAGGTAGATCTGTCCGTCGGTGATCGATATGACGTTCGTTGGGATATAAGCTGATACGTCGCCGGCCTGGGTTTCGATGATCGGCAAAGCCGTGATCGATCCTCCGCCGTAGTCCTTATTGAGCTTGCAGGATCTTTCAAGCAATCTTGAATGCAGGTAGAAAACGTCGCCCGGATAAGCCTCGCGTCCCGGCGGCCTCCTTAACAACAATGATATTTCACGGTAGGCCACGGCATGTTTTGACAGATCGTCGTAGATGATCAGGACATCTTCCCCTTTGTCCAGAAAATATTCAGCCAGGGCTGTCCCCGAATAAGGGGCGATATATAACAATGGCGATGGGTCCGATGCGCCGGCCAAAACAATGGTGGTATAATCCATTGCTCCTGCCTGTTCCAATCTTGACACTATCGCAGCCACTTTCGATTCTTTCTGCCCGATCGCGACATAAATGCATTTCATATTCTGGCCTTTCTGGTTGATAATGGTGTCGATCGCAATCGCGCTTTTGCCGATCTGGCGGTCGCCGATGATAAGTTCCCTTTGGCCGCGTCCGATCGGGATCATGGCATCGATCGTCTTGATGCCTGTCTGGACCGGCTGGGTGACTGACTGCCGGGTAATTACGCCCGGCGCGATCTTTTCTATCGGATAAAAGGCGTCACTGGCAATCTCGCCCTTACCGTCGAGAGGTTCGCCCAGGGCATTGACTACTCTTCCAATAACGGCTTTGCCGACGGGCACTTCCAAAATTCTCTTCATGGCAGAAACCCTGTCGCCTTCTTTGATTTTGGTGAAATCTCCCAAAATAACGGCGCCCACCGTATCTTCTTCAAGGTTCAGCGCAACGCCATATACCTTATTATCGGCTCTAAGAGTCCCTGGAAGGCTCTGAGAGCCTTCAGCCGGCGTGAATTCCAACATTTCCGAAGCCATCACATCGGACAATCCGGAAATTTTCGCTATACCATCCCCGACTTCGATGACTTTTCCGATCGCTTCCTTGGTTGCCTCGGATTTGAAATCTTCTATCTGCTTTTTAAGCTGTTCAATAATGAAATCTCTTGTTGTTGACATATGATGAATAATGCAAAATGCAAAATGCAAAAATCAAAATGATCCTCTGCGCACTCGCTTCTGCGAGACGAACAAATCAAAAATATAAATTTTACATTTTACATTGCCGTTTTACATTTTGATATTTAAATTTAAATTTACTTTGCCATCTGGCCCTTTAATTTATCCAGCCTGTTCTTCAAGCTTGCATCAATAATCGTACTGCCGTATTTCAAGATAAACCCGCCTAGCACCTTCTTGTCAACTTCAGAATTTATAATGACATTTTCGGCTCCCGTCAGTTCATAGACATATTTTTCTATCGCTTTTTGCGAAACCTGGGACAATTGCCTGGCCGATTTCAACTCAACTTCTGCGATTCCATGCTCATTATTATAAATTTCGGAATAATGCTTAATTATTTCATCCGCTTTCTTCAAATCATTGTTCCGCGCGACCAAAGAAATAAAACCCTTCAAGATTCCGGGCACCTCGCTTTCCTCTTTATCCTTCGTTATTTCAAATAATATTTTTGCGTACTCATTTGGCTTGATCTTCATTTTCATTGAACATTAAACATTATTCATTAATCAACAAGGTGATCAATGGTTAATGATTAATGCTTAATAGTTTTTCTAATTATCTCCTCATCCTTTCTCGCATCAACACTTTCGTCTAAAAGCTTTTCAGCCGCTACCGCGACCAGCCCGGCAACTTCTTTCTTGATCTCTTTCAGGGTCTTGTCCTTTTCAATCCTGATCTTTTCCTTTTCCTTGTTGATGATCTCGCCTATCTCTTCCTTGGCTTTTTCGATCATTTCCTTTTTTTTATTTTCAGCTTTCACGGCTGCCTCCTCGACTATTATGGCTGCCTCCTTCTTGGCCCGCGCAACGATTTCTTTCGATTCGACATCGGTCTGCTGCAATTTCTCCTCAATCTTATCGGCATTTTCCAGGCTTTCGGCTATTTTCCTGCTCCTTTCCTCCATATTGGAAAGCAGCGGCTTCAATATAAAATAATACAGAACGCCGAACACGATGACAAAATTCACTGCCTGGGCGATTAAAAGCTTTATGTCGATATGGAATGTTTCTATCAGAGTGTCCATATTATCATTGTTCATTAAACATTAAACATCGACCAGCGGATAATGATTAATGGTTAATATATTATTTCATTCCCAAGAGACTGACCCGTACAATCAAGGCAGTCTCCAAGAGCATAAAACAATTACTTGATCCCGAAAGCGATAACCAAAGCGTAAATCGCGATAGCTTCGGCAAATGCGGCCGCCAGCAGCATCGGTACTAAAATTTTTCCGGCTGCTTCGGGGTTTCTGCCGATCGCTTCCATGGCCTTGGCGCCGATGAATCCAATTCCAAGGCCAGGGCCGATAGAACCGATGCCGATAGCGAGCGCTTTCGCAATCATGGTGTAAATTCCTGCGTTTTCCATAAATGTTATAATTGATGAAATATCAACTTTAAAAGCTTGATAAATCATCGCGTAATTACTTCTTAGTGCCTTATTTAATCATTAAACATTGATCATTAACCAATAGCTGAAATTATAATTGTTCAATGTTCAATGTTCAATGTTCCTCATGGTCCATCGTATTCATGGTCAGATAGGCGAGGATCAGCATAGCGAAGATCAGGGCCTGGATCAAGCCGACGATTACTTCCAGAAACATGAACGGCACGGGCAGGCCGAAAGCCAGAATAGCCGCCATGGATGCAAGCAGAACCTCGCCGGCGAAAATGTTGCCGAAAAGACGGAAAGAAAGACTGGCGATTTTAGCCAACTCTCCTATTATCTCGATCAATCCCACAAAGGCTTTTATCGGATTGACTATGATAACCGCCGGATCTTTTTTGATTTTGCCCGGAATTTCTGCAATGGCTTTAAGATTTATGTATTTATTCAGATATTTCCACCATCCGACCGCTACGACACCGAAAATATGGCTTACAACCACTCCGATAATGGCTAAGGCCAATGTGGTGTTGAGGTCTGCTGTTCCTCCGCGCAAAAAAGGAACAAATACTTTTTCCCCGTGCTCTTCGACGATTTTGCCAATCGATCCGACTCCCGGAAGAAGGCCCAGCCAATTATTCAAAAGAATAAAAATAAAAAAAGTAAAAACAAAGGGAAAGAATTTCAATGATTTTTGCCTTGAACCTGTAACCGAATCGAATATGCCCAAAAACATCTCGGTTATCATTTCGAAAAAATTTTGAATTCCTTTCGGGATGGCTTTGATCTTCGGCCTGATGACCATTCCGGTTATTACGACTAAAAGGACGATCACCCAGGTGTTAACCAGGGAATTGGTAACGTTAAACTGGCCGATCCTGAATATCGGTTCGGCAAACAAGGTATTTTCATGCTTCACCTCGCTATGGCTATCGATCCGCGCGCCTTGAACGGCCAAATCTTCGATATTGCATGCATTTGAATCTTCACAACTCATAATAGGCCATTAAACATTTCATCAAACATTATTCATTAATCATTATATTTAATGTTCAATAATTAATGGATAATGTCCAATGTTAAGTCATTCTATTTTTTTCGTCCTTGATGTTTTTATTTTTGTTTTCATTTTCTATCTTCTTATACTCCTGCGACGCTTCGATGACCAATCCGGTTATTGAGATTATGAAAGCAATGCCGATAGTTCCAAAAAATATTAGCTGCCCTCCGTTATATTTGATATCGAGCCAATTGCCTAAAATCGTTCCTATTACAACCGGCCCGGCAATCCAGGCCGAATAGCGCGCGAATATTCTCAGGGCTTGGCCCAGCCATTCCTTATCCCTGTAATTTTCCGGTTTCTTATCCATAAAATTTATGCAAGAAAACAAAATGAATTATCGTTTTAACCTGTGCGGCCTGGAAGAAAAACCAATTCATTGGCGCAAAAATAAAAAGGATCAGCAATTATCCTCGTGATTGAGTCGTAATTTTCTATTTATTTTTTATAACAAACACGGGAAAAAGTCAAGATATTTATTGAAAAATTGGGTTTATTGTACGTTTAACCGGCTGATAGCCAAATATTTACAGGGCAAAAAGTATTTTGGCATTATGGGTGGTTGTTTCCGCGACTCTATCGACCGGAATATTCCTAATTTCAGCTATTTTTTGAGCAATATATTGAACTAAAACCGGTTCATTGCGCTGTCCGCGGAAAGGCTCCGGGGCCATATAGGGAGAATCGGTTTCAATCATCAGTTTGTCCAGCGGCACCTTTCTTATCAGATCATCCCATTGCTTGGAAAATGTTATCAAGCCGGTGAATGAAATCAGCATTCCCAGATTGAAATATTCCCAGGCCAAATCTTCATTGCCGGAAAAGCAATGCATTACTCCCCATGGCCTGGCATCGGACAAGCGGCTGCGGTTTTCCTTCCTATAATCGCGCAGCAATGGCAGCATATCGTCATGCGCTTGCCGGCAATGCACGATAACCGGCAAGCCAAGGCTTGCGGCCAAATCCAACTGCTTGACAAATATGTCTTTTTGAGTAATCTTGGCGGCCTGGATATTATCAAAGCCGATGTGGTAATAATCCAGTCCTATTTCGCCGATTGCCACCACTTTTTCAAAACTGGCCAGCTGTTCATACATGTCATGATTGAAATCTTCGGCATAGGCGCTCGAATCATAATCCTCGTCATGCGCTTTGTTTTTCTGCAAATGGACCGGATGCACTCCGACGGCAGCGTATACTCCCCTCTCGAACTTGTTGGCGTATTCAATCGCCTTTTTGGATGTTTTATAGCCCGAACCGACCAGTATCATCCAGACATTTTCGTCCAGGGCGCGCTTAATCACTTCGTTGGCATCATTGGCATAAGCTTTAAAATTTATGTGGCAGTGGGTGTCGATCAACATAGATTAAAAAATTATCTTATTATCAGCTTACACCATCCTTAATTCAAGTCAAAATGCCTTACCGGATAATTACCGGCTTCCGGCCATCCCTTAAATCAACAATTGCCGAAGCCTTTCTTCCTTTTAGGATTCCGGCATCTATGATCAAATCCGGTTTGGCCTTTGGAAAATATACTTCAACTTCCCCCAGGCCAGCCAAAGGTTTTTTTCCATGGATGTTCACGCTGGTGGAAACGATCGGCCTGCCGAGCTTCCTGATGATTTTCCTCAAATTTTCATTCTTGGGTATCCTTATCGAAACGCTTTCGATTTTTTTCCGGCCAAAACATATTTTATCCGGTTTGGCCTTTAATATCACCGAGTAAGGGCCTGGCCATATTTTCTTCAAATATGCATGCTGCCGGCTGCTGATATCCGCATATGCGGAAGCCATGCGGAAGCTGGCCGCCAGAAGGATGAAGGGCTTAGGCGCCTTGATCATCTTTATTTTACGGACACGGCTGATTGCTTTGCCGTTCAAGGAGTCAGCATGGATTCCATAAATAGTATCCGTGGGCATAACTACGATTTTTCCGGAATTTAAAAAATTGACGATCTCGCCAATTTCATTACTGGTAAGCCGGGAATTTTTAATGGTTATGGTTTTCATATTTCTTATATGACATCAGCGAAGTTTTGTCCGCCCTGCGGCGCGTATATGCCTTTAATCCAATCGAGCAGCTTCGGAATCAACGGTATAAAATATTGCGCATATGAAACCAAGAAAGGCAGAACCTCGGAATTAACTGTCCAATGGCTGATTAGCGCTGAAATCGGCGGAAAGCGTAAGCCGTAATAAAAAAGAAATCCGAGGATCAAGCCGCCTTCCATCAAGCCGAAAACCGCTCCGCCCAAACGGTTAATGGTTTTAAGGAAAGGTATGATGGAAATAATGTCATAAGCATTGTTAAGCAGCATAAAAACAAAATTGATCAAAGCGTTTACGACGGCAAAAACGATGAGGAAGCTTGCGATCGTGCCCAGAATTTCGCGCCCGAAAAATAAATTTTTCAGGATCAAATAAACATAAGGGTGAAAATGGGCCGCACACAATATTCCGGCCAGCAGCGCGGCCAACGAACCGATAGACCTGATTAATCCTTTGACTAAGCCTTTAAGGACGAAAACGGCAATAATGACCAGTAAAATTGTATCAAAAAATGACATGGATAAAGATTAAAGAATTTAAATTTAAGCTATATGAATATTTGTCATATTTATAAGCAATCAATGATCAAAGTAACCGGGCCGTCGTTCACGAGTTCGACATCCATCATCGCCCCGAATTTTCCGGAGGCAACCTTCATTCCCTCAGCTTCCAATAAATCGACCGCCAAATTATAATATTCTTCGGCAGCTGGACCCGGTGCGGAATTAGTAAAGCTTGGCCGGTTCCCCTTGGCGGTATCGCCGTAAAGGGTGAACTGGGAAACAACCATAATCTCGCCTCCGACATCTTTAACGCTTTTGTTCATCTTGCCGTCCTTATCATGGAATATTCTGAGATTTATTATTTTATCGCAAATTTTTTCGACTGCTTTGCGGGAATCATCCCTGTGAACCGCCAGCAAAACAAGCAAACCTTGCCCGATGGCACCTATTAAAGCTCCGTTTACAGAAACTTTTGAATATTTTACCCGTTGCAATACTGCCCGCATTTATTTAAAAATAGAGAATTATTTTAAAATAGCTATTGACTTTTACGATAAATATGCTATAATTAACAATTATAAAAACAAAAATAAAAAAATGCAGACTAAAATAAATTTTCTTAAACTTGAAATAAAATGTTATACAGGAGCACTTAGCTCTTTTTATTTGTCAAAAAAATCAGCATGGAGGCTGCCATGGAACAACTCGCCCTAATAGGCGTGCTGGCAAAGAAGATAGCTGACGGAGATATGGGCGCTTACGCCCAATATAATGAGCTCCAAAATGAAAGGGCTCAAAGAAGGGCTTCGTCCAAATATCTTGTTGCCGAGAGATAATTCCAGAACTAATCCATTGCCGGGCGGGTATTCAAAACCCGCCTTTTTATTTTCCATCAACTATCCTTGGAAACAATATTTCTCCTTTAACCACTATCGTGTCAACTGATAATCCGCCCCACTTGATCAGTTCGGCAAATCCCTTTTTTATTTCCTCTTCGGGGATCAGGCCCAGGCTGGCCAGTATTTTTTCCGCAACCGACGGCATAAAAGGCACGATCATCATTGCTGCATGCCTGAGCCTCTCCAGAATGTTGTAAAGAACAATGCCCGCTCTTTCGTCTTTTGCCTTGATCAGCTCCCACGGTTTGGCAGCCGTAATGTACCCGTCCAGGAATTTGATCATGCCTTTGATGTTATCCGAACCGTAAATTATT
>CAZAFZ010000039.1:0-8357 GCA_964484745.1 uncultured Gammaproteobacteria bacterium
CGGCTTCGGCATGATCCAGTTCGCCAACCACACCAAGCCGGACATCCACTCCGGTTATTGCCTTGACGATAACGTGCGGGCTCTCTTGGCGCTGGCCATTGTCTACGGGAAAAACAGCTCCCGCCATCTATTGAAGACTATCAGGACTTATCTCAATTTCATAAATTTTGCCCAGAAAAAAAACGGGCGCTTCAATAATTTCGTCAGCTACTGGAAAGAATTTACCGATGAGATAGAAAGCGACGATAGCTTCGGCCGGGCAATCTGGTCGCTGGGCTATATCGTCGGGCAGAGCAAATTGCCGGAGGAATATAAGGCCGAATCCGAAAAAATTTTCAAACGTTCGATCAAATGGGCAAGTAACTTAAAATCTTCCCGGGCAATAGCTTTTGCGATATTGGGCCTATGCAATATTTTGGATGCGGAACCCGGCGGAAAGCTGCAAGCGCGCATGGAAGAGCTGGCCGGAAAGCTGATGGAGAGATTCGAAGCCCAATCCAAAGAAGGCGCAGGCCAGGAATGGGTTTGGTTCGAAAATTGCTTTACTTATTCCAACTCAAAAATGCCCGAAGCGCTGCTCCGCGCCTTCAGTGTGACCGGCAATAAGCATTATAGGCAGGTTGCGCTGAGCACTCTGGACTTCCTGCTTTCAATCACTTTCGAAAAAAACCACCTCTCGCCGATCGGACAGAACGGCTGGTATTACAGGGACGGGAAAAGAGCCTATTTTGACCAGCAACCCGAAGATGCCGCTTCTTTGGTCGAAACACTGATTATCGCCTATAAAGTAACCGGCAAGAAGCGCTATCTGGAAAAAGCCAAGATCGCCTTTGAATGGTTCCTGGGGAAAAACCACTTGAACCAGATGATCTACGATGAAGTAACCGGCGGCTGCTACGATGGCCTTGGCAAATATTCGCTTAACTTTAACCAGGGCGCCGAATCGACTATCTCCTACCTTTTGGCAAGATTAGCCATTGACCCCAAGTATGGAGATTATAAATAGGATTAATGCAGAAATTTAAGATCAAAGCGTAAAATGGCAATATTCAATACTATTTTTGCATTTTGATTTGTCGTTTTGCATTTTGATTTTTTCATTTTAATTATTATGCTAAAATTTCTAAGATACATATATTACACCCTCTACTCCCGCTACCTGATAAAAAAGTATGCGGCTTATGACCGACCCCAATTCGAGGACCGCGACATACTGGAAAGGATCATTTTTCCGCATATCCTGATCGAATTCGAACCTAAAAAAATTCTGGATATCGGCAGGGAGGATTACCAGCATTTTTACAACCGATATTTCGCCGGCAAGGAACTTTGGACGATCGATATAGACCCGGAAAGGGAAGAATACGGTTCCAATAAACACATCGTTGACTCGGCAGCCAATCTGAAAAAATATTTTAAGGATGGCTATTTCGATTTTATCCTGATGAATGGGGTCTTCGGCTGGGGATTAAACGACCCCGCGGACATTGAAAGCGCTTTCGGCGGCATTTATGATATTTTGAAGCCGGGCGGCATCTTTGTTTTCGGCTGGAATGACTTGCCGGACCTGGTACCGATTCCGCTTGACAGAATCGAAGCGTTGAAAAAATTCATCCCGTACCGCTTCAAGCCCTTAAAGGGGGTGAAATTCAAAGCCAACAACGGCGAACATACCTACAACTTTTATACCAAGCAATAATTATCAAAAATCAGCCTGCCGGGCTGATTTCACTTTGGCGGTTTTAATCCGGGACAAAAAATGCCATAATATATATAATCCAAGAAGATGCAAATATTACTAACCATGCGCATCATTCATAATATTTGTATCGAATTTGTATATTTATGGAAACTTTCGTTCATTAACTTCATAATCTATGCAAAATAAACAAACTGTAAAAACCATCGACAAGGCATATGGCAAGGCGGTGGAGGCTTTAAGGGCCTGCGCCAAGCCTTCGGGCTTTTACGCCTCCGGCCTCAAAGGCGGATATGAAGCCACGTGGGCGCGGGACAGCATGATCACCGGCCTGGGGGCGTCGCTGGCTGGTAGCGAATTCAAAAAAACAATGCAAGCCAGCCTGGAATTGCTCGCGGAAAACCAGTCCGAAAACGGGCTTATCCCGAATTGCGTGGGATCCTTCAACGAAGACCGCCAATCGGACGTAACATTCAATTCCATTGATGCTCCGCAATGGTATATTATCGGCCATTATGTCTATGCTACCGCACATCGGGACAGAACGCTGATTGAAAAGCACAAAAGAAGCATTGCCCGCGCCCTGGTTTGGCTGCGCTATCAGGATCCCAACGAAGACAGGCTAATCGTCCAGCAGCCGACTATGGACTGGATGGATGCTTTTCCGCATAAATACGGACGGGTGATGCATACGCAGGCCCTGCAATATGCGGTGCTTAGGCTGGTGGGCCACGATAAGCTGGCCGAATCAGTCAAATCGATCGTTAATGGAGAAGTCCAAAAATACCTCTCTTTATACGACAAGCGGCGCGGCTATTACCTGCCTTGGGTCTGGAAAAACCATGGCACTATCCGCGAACAGGAGGAGTGGTTCGACAGCTGTGCGAATGTGTTGGCGATCCTGACAGGGATAGCGACCCCGGCCATTGCCAAAAATATAATCAAGCATATCGAAAAAGAAAAAATCAACCGTCCGTTTGCGCTGAAAGCAATTTGGCCGCCGATCAAGCCCGGCGATCCGGGCTGGAAGCCGTATTTCGAGCTGTGCGACGCGCGCGAACCCTACCGTTATCTCAATGGCGGCGTCTGGCCGTTTATCGGCGGACTTTATGTGGCAGCGCTGGTTAAAATGAAAATGTTTTCGAAGGCGGAAAGCGAGCTGGAAATGCTAGCCAAGGCAAATCTGCAAAAAATCAACATCAGGGACATCGAGGCCAAGCATGAATTCAATGAATGGCTGCATGGCAAAACGGGCGAGCCCGGAGGTGAGCCTTGCCAAGGCTGGTCAGCCGGAGCCTACATCTATGCCTATGAATGCGTCAAGAGGAAAAGAACTCTTTATTTCTAGCCACGGCAAATGAAAATATAAGACGCTAATAAATATGGAATGGAAATCCTAAATCCTAATATCTAAATTCTAAACAAATTCGAATGACCGAATTCGCCAGCCGGCGGAAAAAATAAAAAAAGTTTTGAATTTTAAATATTTTCCCGCATCTCCCAGCGAATATGCGGAATCCCGCTTACCAAAGAAAATGCAAGAGCGGGAGATTTAGTGCTTAGGATTTCTAAGATTAGTATTAGTATCCATTCGCATCATTCGTACTATTGGTCCGCTTCGGCTCGAATCGGGACGAGCGAGACGGTTATATTAGTATCTATTATTACTGATTTCTATGAGGAAGCACTCGCTGGAAATAATAGTCTTTATCTGCGGCGCCGTGGTAATGATAATTGAGCTGGACGGCTCAAGGATTTTGGCGCCATACCTGGGAACCTCTATCATAGTCTGGACCTGCTTGATCGGGATTATCCTCGGCAGCTTAAGCATAGGCTACTTTTACGGAGGGCTGCTGGCCGATAAACGTCCCTCATACGGCTTGTTAGCCGCGATCATCCTGGCTGCCGGCATATTCGTTGGATTACTGGCGGCCTTCAAGGAAATACTGCTGGCTTTTTTCGAAAATTTAAATACGGCGCTGGAATTGAAATCGGTAATTGCCACCTTGGCGCTATTCGCCCCTCCCGGCATATTGCTGGGAATGGTTTCGCCTTTTGCCCTTAAGCTGAAAGTTGACGACTTGGAAAAAACCGGCAAAACGGCGGGCAACTTATACGCCCTTTCCGCTTTGGGTAGCATTTTTGGCACTTTTTTAGCCGGATTCTTCCTGATTCCAGCCTTGGGCAATACCTTGATTTTGCTGATTATTGCGCTAAGCCTGATAGCTGTAGCCCTGTTGGCAAAATTCAGCTTTACCCGCCTCGTCGTTTCGCTCGCCGCATGCTTGGTATTGCTGGCTTTCTTTTTTATACGGCCGGCAGCGGCCGGCGCCAAGAACTTTATTGATCTGGACACTAAATACAACCGAATCTGGATCTATGATGATGTTGATGCGGATACGGCACGCCCGGTTAAAATTATGAAATTCGAAAATTCAGCCTGGCAATCGGCAATGTTTCTGGATAATCCGAAAGAGCTTGTTTTCAAATACCTGAAATATTTTGACCTGGCTTTTCATTTTAACCCGGCGGTGCGCGATGCCCTGCTGATTGGCGGTGCGGCCTATTCTTACCCTAAATATTTTATCGACAGCTACCCCCAGGCAAACCTGGACGTTATCGAAATTGATCCAGGGCTTACCGGCTTCGCAAAAAAATATTTTGCCTTGCAGGACAACCCCCGGCTGAAGATAATCCACCAGGACGGCAGGGTCTTTTTGAACAAAAACCGGAAATTATATGACGCGATTCTTATCGATGCTTTCTTCTCCGTATCGATCCCGGCGCATTTGACCACGCTCGAAATGGCCGAAAGCCTGAAGAAATCGCTGGCTGATGACGGAGTTGTCATTTTAAACCTGATTTCCGCATTTGCCGGACCGAAGAGCGATTTTCTCAAAGCTGAATATTCAACCTACAAACAGATTTTTTCCCACGTAATCCTGCTCCAGGTAAACGACTATCCGGAAGATATTCCCCAGAATATTATCTTGATCGCTTCCGAATCGGGGCTGGATCCGGAAATTTCAAGCAATGATCACCAATACGGCGGTTATCTTTCAAAAATATGGGGCAGAATATCGGTGTATCCCGAATTAATCTTGACCGACGACCATGCTCCGACAGAATATTACTCATCTAAAATAATGCGTTGATTATATTCTCTTCGGCAAAAAATCCGGATGTGTTCCGGATTTTTTTTATGCAATAATATTTTCGATTCCAATTCTCGGGGCAACGCTCCGGGTTGCCGGCTTCTATCCCAGATTCAGCCTCTCTCCTATGTGCTTCATGGCCTTTTTGGCGACATCCTTATACTGGAAATTCGCCATCGCATGCTCATAGGCATTTTTGCCCATTTCTTCGCGCAGCTTATCATCGGTCAATAATTGCAAGCTGTATTTTGCCAAGTCCGGCACGCTGGCGCGGTAAGCGAAAATTTTGGGCTTATCGAATACTATTTTATGGTCGGCATCGAAGCCCATATGCTCATACGCCCATTCTTCTTTTAATTCAACGGTTTCCCCGACTTCGGCAAGAAATCCCGTCTTGCCATGGACAATGGTGTCAACCGGACCTCCAACATTGATGGAAACAACCGGGCGCCCGCAGGCCTCTGCTTCCATTTGGATCATTCCGAAGCCTTCCAGCCGTGACGGCGCAGCATAAATGTCGCAGGCCGATAGGAGATAAGGCATGAAATCGTGGGAAAACATTCCGGTCAAATATATGATTTTCCCCGGATCAATGCCCAATTCGTAAATCAGGTCCTCTTCTTCGCGGCGATGGCCCTCTGCGCAGTCGCTTTCCGAAGCCTTAAGCACATATTTCCAGTGCGGAAACTCTTCGTCTATTTTAGCCAGAGCTTTCAGCATCTCTTGAGCTCCCTTGGAGGTGACGTCGCCGCCGATAGTCAAAACCATTTTCTGGTGCGGCAAAATGCCCAGCATTTCCCGGAACTTCTTGATCCTTTCATCGGAATGCTCGATGGGATGAATCTCGGCCGGATCGAATCCGATCGGCAGAGTGACGAAATTTTTGGTATTAACGCCATCCCTTTCGTAGGTCTGAGTAACCCAGTCGCTGGTGGTGAACACGAGGGGAAGCTCACCGATCTCTTTTTGATAATTTGCCACCCAGCCGTTCGCCACAAACCAGGGCACCGGAGCGATCCCGGCCCGCTGGGGGGAAAAAATAATATCCTGGGCATAGCTCCAGCAGCCGATGCCGATGGCGACATCCGGCTTCCAGCCGGAAAGCACCCACTGTTTTTGGAAACTTGGGCGGTAATGGCAAGGCATAGTATCATAGCCGAGCTCTTTAAGCCCGCGGTAAAGCAGATATCCCTGTATGCTCAGGCCATCCGGCTCCGGCGGGTAAGCGTGTAGTACCGTAATCTTCATATGATTTATCTCAAATGTTAAAGCTATAGTTCTCCCGCGGTTTTTCATTGATTGTTTTGGCTCGGCGAGGCAGGCTTTCGCCAAAGCGAGGGAATCATGTCCGCTCTGCGATGCGGGAAAATATAATCTTTATGGTTTTAAAATCAATGATGCAATATTAGGCTTGGCATTTGAGTTTTGAGGCGGCTTGCCGCCGGCTCGTTCATTATGTAATAAAAGCTGAAATATGCTCAAAATTTCAATAATAAAATTTAAATGCTTCCGGATTTGTGCAATAGCCTGCATCAATGCCTTGGGGGGCAAAACCGTATATCTCGCTCATAACATTCAATTTTGCCAGAAAAGTCTTTTTGTTCAGCTTGAAAATGACGTCCGGGCTATTGCGCGGTTTTAGCCTTGAATAAATAGACCGGCTGGAATTTTGGTAGTGGAAAAAAACCAAATTTCCGGCTGCCAATTTTTTTGCACGAAAAAGCCGCTTTACGGCCGAATGGGTTCCTTTATGCAGAACATGGCCGTATTCCCCGTTGTCTCCATGGGTAAAAACGTAATCGAACTCCGCGGATTTGATTTGTTTCCGGATTAAGCGCATGATTACCGGAACGCTCTCATTCAGCTTCAGGCTCCCATCGTCGGCCAAGTCGCCGATAATCGGCCTTGCCCCGTAATGCACGCAGACTCTTCTGAACTTCGGCGCACGGTCGGCATCGCTTGCTCGAGACAATGAATAAATAGTCCAATCGGCATCCGGGTTGGAAATTATCGTACCCCCCATCCAAATCGTCTCGTCGTCGGGATGTGCTATAACAACAAGGGCCTTGGAGCCCTTCTTTAATTCCAGCGCTTTCATGATACAATTCTATCAGACTTTGGCTGTTTTTACAAGGGTGGATGCCTTTAAGGTCGGCAAAGGTCCGGCGGTCGGCCGGACCTTTGGCTGATATTATTTGAATGGGTGAGTACTATTTTAATTCCTTTTCGATATCGTCGACATCCTTGGAAATAAACTCTTCGGATATTTCCAGCGCCTCTTTCAATTTATCCCTGACCCTTTTTTCCGATTCAGTCACACCCGCCTTCTTGTCGGCAAATTCGATCAATTCGTCGACTTCCTCTTTCAGGGCATTGAATACTTTGCCCATGTTCGCCTTTAAATCTTCGGTTTCGCCCATTGCCCGCTTGATTTCTTTTTCGTATTTATCCCGTAAAAAGATGATAAAGGCGATCAAGGCCAATATGATCAGCAGAAGCGCCGCGATGATATATGCTCCGTATTGGTCGATGATCGACGGGGCGATCACCGCCAAATAATATTTGCCGGTTGGACTGCTTTCAGCGCCCCGCTTATCGATGATTTTAGCCGTAATCTCATAATTGCCTTTATCCAAATTCTTGTTGTGGAAATAGCTCCAATTGCCCTGGGCATCGGTTTCGGTTTCTAGTTCTTCGGGCTGCTTCCCGTTAATGCCGAAGTATATCTTAATCTTGACTCCGGTATAAAATGATGTGCCCCTGATGATCAATTGCTCTTTCTTTGTCAGTACTTTCGGTATTTCGGTAATTACCGGCGGCTTCAACGGCTCAACGAAAAAATTGACCGTAGACGACGTGGTATTTTGCGCCTTATCATAAGCGGCAATCGTTATCGTATGCTCGCCGGGCAAAAGCAGCGGCAGCAGATATGATCCGCTGAATCCCGACGCGCCGACATCCTGTTCGTTATTATCGATATTGATTTTATATTTATCCAGGCCGGATGTCTTGTCTTTTGTGAAAAAAACAGCCAACGGAGTTGGGTTGGTCGAGTCCCCGCCGTTATCGACTTTTATATTAAAGGGTTCCGGGGGAGTTGCATCGATCATTGCCTTACGATGCGCAGTCTCGCCCCAGCCATTCTTGTTTTCATACCTTAAATGAAAATACCAGATGCCATCGGCGACATTTTCATATTTTTTGCTTTCGCCGATGCCAACCGATTTCTTTTCCGGCTGGGTTGTTGAAGTCGAATTAAATGCATAATTCATGCCGGTAACATCGGAATAAAGCCTCCAAAGCAATTCCGGGCTATTGTTGGCATACCAAACGGTTTCCTCGGGATGGGTTTGCGAAGTTACTTTAGGCAGAGGAGGAAGTATCTCCTTGGTGCTATCCGTTGTCGTTTTCGGCTGGGTAGTCGCCGGCGGCGTAGCCGTTTTCGGCTGGGTAGTCGTTTTCGGCTGGGTAGTCGCCGGCTGCGTAGCCGTTTCTTCTTCTAA
>CAZAFZ010000040.1:0-8332 GCA_964484745.1 uncultured Gammaproteobacteria bacterium
AGTGGAGAAAAAAGCCGTTGAGGACGCCGCCAAATCGGCCGGAGCCAGGGAAGTGTTTTTGGTTGAAGAATCCATGGCTGCTGCTGTCGGCGCCAGGCTGCCGATCACCGAACCGCAGGCGACCATGATTGTCGATATCGGCGGCGGCACAACCGAGATCGCGGTGATCTCATTAAGCGGCGTGGTCAACTGGAAAACCCTGCGTTTGGCCGGCAATGCCATCGATTCGAACATAGTCCAGTATATCAGGGAAGAATTCAATATGCTCATCGGCGAGCAGCTGGCCGAACACATAAAAATCGGCATCGGTTCCGCCGCGTCCATGAAGGATCCGCTGGAAATGCAGGTCCGCGGACGCGACTTGATCAACGGGCTGCCCAAGTCGATCGACATCAATGACGGTCAGATCAGGGAAGCCATCCAGCGTTCGGTCGACCAGATCATCGAAAACATCAAGATAACCCTGGAAACAACCCCGCCCGAGCTGGTATCCGATATCTACGAACATGGCATTATACTGACCGGCGGCGGCGCCCTGCTGCGCAGCCTTGATAAGGAAATCGCGCAGGCAACCAAAATTCCGGTCAGGATCGCCGACGACCCGCTGTCTTGCGTCGTGAGGGGCGCGGGGCGGCTGCTTTCCGACCAGGAATTGCTCTTAAAGATAATTTCACCGAGCGCCGGCAAGCTATAGAACAAGGCAACTGCAAAATGCCGGAGGGGCCGCTGACATAAAAATTATGTTCAGGTTCAAACTAAAAGGATATTACCGGATAATAGCAGTTGTTTTACTGCTAGTTTTTTTATTGAACCTGGGGTATTTCGAATCGGTCAAGACGTTCGTCAGGGCAGGGCTTAATCCCGCCCTCCAGGCAGTATACGGCGCATCAGGCAGGGTCAGGGATTTTTTCTCCGGCAACAAGGATAGCGCCGAACTTTCTTCCGAAAACGACCGGCTGAAAGAGGAAGCGTCCCGGCTAACGGCGGAAAACGCAAGACTGCAGACCCTGGAAGAAGAAAATGAAATATTGCGCAAATTGATCGATTTCAGCAGCAAGAATTCGTTCGTGTTAAAGCCCGCCAACGTGCTGATCGAAAATTACAGTAATGCCTCCTACAGCGATGTCATAATCGACAAAGGCAGCCAAGACGGGATCCGCGACGGCTTTCTGGCGGTTAACAGCGCAGGCCTGGTGGTCGGAAAAATTTCAAATGTAAAGGAAAACATCTCACGCGTTGAACTGGCGACCAGTGAAAAATGCAAAATTGCCGCGACCATCCAGAACGAGGCCAGAACCACAGGGATCACTTATGGCGAGCTCGGCCTGACCGTGACCATGGATTTCATCCCCCTGACCGAATTGGTGGAAGAGGGCGATTTAGCCGTAACTTCCGGTTTGGAACCCGGCATTCCGCGGGGCATAACTATCGGCCGCGTCGTAAAGGTGGAAAAATCAAATAATGACCTTTGGCAGAAAGCCATTATCGAACCAATGGTAAATTACAGCAATCTATCGATAATTTCCGTAATTTTAGGTAAAACAAACTAAACTTATGGCAATCAAGATAACCATCAATATAGTTTTGATTGCGGCTTTGGTCATAGTGCAGCTGGCCTTTGTCGGTAATTTGCCTTATCCGGCCAGCAGTTTGAAGCTCGTTTTGATCGCCCTGCTTTACATTCTCGTTTTAGTCAGCTTGAAATCCAGCCTTTGGTGGGCTATCGGCAGCGGAGCATTGGCAGATATCTACGCCATGGATTTTTTCGGAACTTCGATATTGCAGCTTTTGGTCATCGTCATGATCATGCATCTGCTGCTGGTCAAATATTTCACCGACCGTTCGATTTATACGTTTATCGCCCTTGCCTCCATCGCCTTATTGACCCAGGATGCGGTCAGGGGCTTAGCCGGATTCGCAGGGGGATTGATCTACGGCAGCCCGCCGGACTTAAGCTTTGAATTTTTCATTTACGAAGGTTATGCGCTGCTGGTTAATCTGGCGGTTGTGGCAATTTTATTTTACTTCGTAAACTATATTACCGTAAGATTCAAGCCGGTTTTTTTGATCAGGAAACAAAAATAATGTCAAAACAGCGCTATAACGACAATTTGCGCCCGCATGATCCGTTCAGCGTCCAGGAAGGAATGCTGGGCAAAGTGGGCAAGTCTTACAAGCTTTCCTGGGCTGAAGAGACCTATATGGAAGACGGCAAGCCCAAAGAAGCGATCCGCAAGAATTTTGAGTTCAGGCGGCTTTTAATGTTCAACACGGCAGTTGTCATGCTTTTTATGCTGCTAGCCGGCAGGACTGCCTGGCTGCAGATCGTAAAGGGCGACTATTATTATTCCATGGCCGAGGGCAACAGGATCAGAGTCGAAAAGATCGAAGCGAAAAGGGGCGTAATATACGACCGCGAGATGAAGCCTTTGGTCAGGAACGTAGCCAACTTCATGATTTATATGATCCCGGCCGATCTTCCCAAGGATGATGCCGAACGGACCGCGATAATCAAGCGCATTTGCGATATCACCGGCAAAATTACTCCGGCAGAGATCGACGAGATCATCGGCAGGATCAACCCGAGGACCCTGGAAGCCTACAGTCCTGTTTTTATCCTCGATAACATCGAATATGAAAAAGCCATGCTGCTGTATATCGAGTCGGAAAAATGGAGCGGAGTATTCCTGTCCAGCAAAACAAGAAGGGAATATGATCTGGGAGCGCAGTCGCTTTCGCACGTCATCGGGTATACCGGCAAGATCAATGAGGAAGAGCTGAGGAATTACGGAGAGGAGTACTTGCCGATCGATTACGTCGGAAAATCAGGGGTTGAATATTTCTGGGAAAACCATTTAAGGGGCGAAAACGGAAAAAAACAGATCGAGGTTGATGCGCTAGGCAAGGAAAAGAAGATAATCGGAGAGCAAAAAGGCGAAGACGGCAGGAACCTGGCGCTATCCATCGACGTACAATCGCAGAAAAAGCTCGAGGATCTTATACGCACGCGGCTGGCCGAATTAAAGCTGACCCGCGCTTCGGCCGTCCTGATGGATCCGGACAGCGGCGAAATACTTGCTTTGATCAGCTTGCCGGCTTATGACAGCAACCTGTTCGCCAAAGGCATTTCAGCCAAAGAATACGAAACGCTTATCGGCGCCAAGGATAAGCCGCTGTTTTTCAGGGCAATCAGCGGAGAATTTCCGTCCGGCTCGACTATCAAACCGGTAATCCTGGCCGCCGCTCTGCAGGAAAAAGTCGTCAGCGAAAATACGACTATTTTAAGCACCGGCGGACTCCGCATCGGACAATGGTTTTTTCCTGATTGGAATCCAGGAGGACACGGCCGGACCAGCGCCAGAAGCGCAATAGCCGATTCAGTAAACACTTATTTTTATTATATCGGAGGCGGTTACGAAGATTTTACCGGTCTGGGCATTGACCGTATCGAAAAATATATGCGGCTCTTCAATCTGGGCGCGCAAACAGGCAACGACTTGCCGGGAGAAGCAGCCGGTTTTGTCCCGGACAAAAAATGGAAAGAGGAAACAAAAAATGAATCCTGGTATATCGGCGACACTTACCATTTGGCTATCGGCCAGGGTGATCTTTCGGTCACTCCTTTGCAGGTTGCCGCTTATACCGCTTTATTCGCCAACGGCGGAGAGCTCTACCGTCCGCATATAGTGCGCCAGATATTATCGTCCAAAGACCAGGTGATAGCTTCGGTGCGCGAAGAGCCGATCAGGGAGAATTTTATCGATAGTTATAATGTGCGGGTAGTCAGAGAGGGGATGCGGATGACCGTTACCGGAGGAAGCGCCCGCAGCCTCGGGACGGTCGGCGTCGATGTTGCCGGCAAGACGGGCACCGCCCAATGGTCGACTAAAAACCAGCCGCATGCCTGGTTTACCGGATTTGCGCCATACGAAAATCCCGAAGTTGTAATAACTATTTTAATCGAAGAAGGCGGTGAAGGGAGTTCAGTGGCGGTTCCGATCGCCCGCGAATTTTTAACCTGGTATTTTAACGGGAAAAAAGACGCGGTAGTTGCCACGTCTACCATGCAATAAGACAATAGATGTATTGGGCTAGCTTCAGACATTAAATGAATGAATACCTCGAATTCAAAATTCAAAAATTCAATTCAAAAGTAAAAACATTCTAAAATCTTATAATATTCTTAAATTTTAACCTGTAATTTTGCCTTTTGCTTTATATCATGTTAATAAATTGAAGAAAGCAAAACCCATAATACATAAATATGGTCAAGCAGGCCATATTTTCTTTTTAGCACTCTTGACACATGAGTGCTAAGGGTGATAAAATGTAAAAGTGGGTGAGTATAAATAGGATTTTTATTTAATATAAGTCAATATTTTTAGAACAGGAATTAGTCCGGCAATGTGGATAAAATTTTTCAAGTTTCCAATCATATGCCAATAGACAGCAGGAAAAAGACAATACTATTTACGATAATCAAAGAGCATATCAGGAGCGGAGCACCGGTCGGCTCAAGCCATTTGGTCGAGAAATACAAGCTTGACGTATCTCCCGCTACGGTCAGGAATAATATGGCCGAGCTGGAAGATAGCGGGTATATTATCCAGCCCCATACATCAGCCGGCAGAATTCCTACTGAAAAAGCTTACCGGCTGTATTTAGAGAGCATCAAGCCGAAAAAACCTTCACCAGCGGAAGCGAAAATACTAGATTTCATCATCGACGAAAACGGCAAGCGGAACGATTTAAGGAATTTGGCCAAAGAACTTTCGAAAACTACCGGCCAAGCCGTATTCTGGGCTTTTGAAAGGCATAATTTCTATTATACCGGCGTTTCCAACCTGCTGCAGCAGCCGGAATTCGCTCATATCAACAATGTTTATATGATTTCCGTAATAATAGATAGGATAGATGAGATCCTGGAAAAGGTATATGACCGGATTACCGACGGAACGCATGTTTTGCTGGGGAATGACAACCCCTTCAGCGATTTTTGCGGATCGATCATTACAAAATGCAGCATCAATAAAAAGACCTCGCTGTTCGGGATCCTTGGTCCGCTGAGGATGAATTATGAAAAAAATTTAGGGATAATCGAACATATTTGCAGTAAGCTAGCCAATTAAAAATATGCGGGAACTTAATAAAGATAAAGCCGAACCAACGAGGCCTAAAACCGTAACCGGGGTTTATATTTTCAATGAGCAAAATCAGCTTTTATTGGCCAGAGCGCCGAAATGGAACGGCAAGTACAGCGTTATCGGAGGGCCTATCGAATACGGCGAATCGGCCAAGGAAGCTGCCATAAGGGAGGCCAAAGAGGAAGTAAATTTACGCTTGAAAAACTTGAAATTCGCCTTTTTCATCGACGGGCTGGAGTTGGCGCAGCATCATGCCAAGGGCGAAAAGCATCTCATTATTATTGATTTTATCGCCCGCGCGGAAAACCCTGAAGATATCAAGCTGTCGGAAGAGCTGGCTTCTTATAAATGGGATAGCCTGGATAACTGGATCAGGCGCGATAAAAAGGATTTTGCCCCTTTCATCCACGAGTATCTGCCCAAATTGAAAAATTGCATTGCCGGCCACGATTTTGAAAGGTTATATCTGCGCACCCTGGCCGATTACCAGAATTTGCAGAAGCGCATTGAGCAGGAAAAAGCCGAGCTGGTCAAATTCGGCAACGAACGCCTGATACTTGAAATTCTGCCCGCTTACGGCAACCTTAAAATCGCCTTGAGGCATGCCCGCAATGCGGGTATCGGCGAAGAAAGCATCCGCCGGGGGATAGAATACGTGATCAAGCAATTCACCGAAACACTGGCCAATTACGGGGTTGCCGAAATCGTTGCGGAAGGCAGGCCATTCAACCATGACGAGATGGACGCGGTCGATAAGCGCCAAACCAATGACAAGAAACTGGATGGAACGGTCGCGGAAGAGCTGAAGCCGGGCTATAAGCTGAATGGAAAAGTGATCGAACACGCGAAGGTGGCGGTTTGGGAATACGACAATCAAGTCGAAAGTCGAAAGTCCGACAGTCTGTAAGTCGATAATCGAATGCGATGCCAATATATGAATGCATGCTAATAATACGAATGGATAGGAACGAACAAGGTCGCTAGTCGTTAGTCGATTGAATAACAATTAATTAGAAATTAAACATTAAGAAATTATTGAAAAATTATCCCGCAATCCGCCGATGGCGGAGATATGCGGGATCCCGCTAACTTAGGAAAATGAAAGAGCGGGACAAAATTACAAAATTAAAAAATATTTAAAAAGTAAATTAAAATTATTAATCGCACGGCATGAATATTATCAATTGATAATTTCATGGCGTCGAATGAAAAAATATGAGCGCATTAATTCGTTGGAGTCCTTTCCTCGACTCTTTCGAGGATATGGACAAGATGCTGACGGACTTCGTGCCCAGCGTCAGGGGCAGGATGTCGCAGGCGATTTTCACCCCGGCAGTCGATATGTACGACGATGGCGATAACGTCATAGTCGAAACACAGCTGGCCGGAGTAGATCCGGACAAGGTCGATATTTCGATCGAAAACGACGTTGTGACCATAAAGGGCGAAAGCGAGAAGAAAAGCGAAGTTGAGGACAAGAGCTATTACCGCAAGGAGATTTACCGCGGAAGTTTCTATCGCACCGTTCAGCTGCCTTCCAGGGTAGAAGGGGAAAAAGCCCAGGCTACGGCTAAAGAGGGGGTATTACGCATCGTAATCCCGAAATCTCCGGAAGCCAAGCCTAAAAAAATAATGATTCAATCCAAAAAAGAATAATTTGCCGGCCGGCCGGCGCCTGGCGCCGGCCGGCGGATCGGTTTGCGACAATTGCTGTTTTTATTCACTGCACGATTACATGTCCTATCCTTGAGGTTTTTCGCATGGGGAGCTGAAAGGTAGTACATGGGTCGTGTGGTGTATAAAGATAGCAAATATAGCGACAAACAGCTTTTAGCGATTAGAGTATTCGATAAATCATTTCAGCAATTCGCAAGAATGCAAAATGCAAAAATCAAAATTCAAAACTACAATTCAAAAATAAAAAATAGTAAATCCAGAAATAGATAATTTTGAATTTTAACTTGAAACTTTGATTTTTGACTTTTGAGTATGTTTACACGATAAAATTAATGTTTGAATACGCAAATATGGAATTATAATTTGAGACTTGAGGAAAACCCTTCCTTTGTCATTCCCGCCCCGATGTCTATCGGGATAAACTCCGGCGGGAATCTAGACATTCTCAAGTAAAACTGGATTCCCGCCTGCGCGGGAATGACAGATCGGAAGACAATGTATAGTTTTTTTCAAGTCTTAATTTAAATGTAAAATAATATTTTATGCCTACACAAATGGACGGAGTTAAACAGACAGCCAAGCGGACCAATCGGCCGAATGCCAATAAAGCAACGGCTGAAACGGACGCGAAAAAGACAATTGAAACACAACAGGGAAAAAAGACTGCCGGCGGGCCAAAGGGCGGCAAAACCGGATTCATCGGCATAATCGTTGCCGGTTTAGTGATTGTTTTAGCCGTGTACGGCTGGCAAAATGCGGACAAGTCAAAATTGAAGAATGATTTGGAGCAGAGTATCCGAAACAAAGAGAAAGAGTTTAACCTGAAATTAAACGAATATGAACAGGATGTAAGTGCGCTTAAGGAGGAAAAGCAATCCCTGGAAGACGAGAAATCAAAACTGGAAGAAGAGCTGGACAGTATTATGGCCAGCACAACCCTGGGTTTCACCAATGCCGAATTAGGCGTTACTTTCAAATACCCCATATCATACGGGGAAGCGAAATTCGAGGAAAGTAAAGGCGAAAAAGGCAAGCGCTATACGATAACATTTTCCAAAAACGATAAACTTGTGATCGGAGGGATCAGTCCGGATTATCAAGCAGGAAGCGAAGGCACGTTTTCCGATACCCGGGGCTATGCCGAAAAGGGAGGAAAATATTACTTTAAATCCTTTTCTTCCGAATCGGAAGAAGATTATGCGCTGGCACCCATAAAAACAATAGAAGCCAATGGATCGAAAATTCTGGTAGTTGATAAAGGCAGCTTTGCCTCGGAAAAAGATGCCGCGAGCTCCCAGCTCAGTCCGGGTGAAGGAAGTTTGGGCGCGATTTTAAACCTGAACTCCGAAAATTACTCCGGAATGTCTATTTGGGACAAAGATGCCAGCAGCACTCCGCTCGCCCGGTTCGAAGAAATGCTTAAGACGATACAAGTAAAATAATAATAGTTACCGACATACAAATCAATCACAAATATTAAAATAATGAACAAATGAATCAGCAAATCGAAC